>CADBSD010000090.1 GCA_902797225.1 uncultured Ruminococcus sp.
AAGGTTTATTTTAAAGGTACTAAAAAGCTTATCGGTTCGTTTAAGATTACCGTAGGCGATTTTAAGGCGAAGGTTAAGAAGAAGTATAAGAAGCTTACGCTTAATTATAATAAGCATATGAAAAAGACCTATTATTTAGATGGCGGAAGTATAAACCTCGCTGAAACAATTAAAAACTTCCACGCGAATTCTACATATACCTTTAAGGCTAAAAATAAGAAGCTTGTTTCGAGCTTTACTGTAAAGAAATCTCAGCTTCTTCCCGCATCGGTTTGTATTTATACGAAAAAGACAGGAAAAACAACGCTTACAATGTACGAAAAGCGTGGAAAAGCAAAGAAAAAGAAGATAGGTACAATTAAACTGACTGTTAAAAGAGTTAATGACGCCGAAGTATTTTGGAGCAACTTTGGACTTGATAACGACGGAATTTTCTATGAGCTGTTTATTTCGCCAGGTCAGAGCATCGACCTGAAATCAAGAGTTGTAAGACGTTATATAAACCATGAGTGGACAGGCTCGCATTTTGACGAGGACGAATATAAATTTGAGGCGGTTTCAAACCATCCCGAAATCATTTCGGTAGACAAAGACGGCATATGTACCTGTAATGCGCTTGATGAAGAAAGCGTTAATTACGTAACCTACAAAGTTACATTCAAGGACGGTTCAACAGCAAGCAGAGGCGGTTCGTTTGATGTTTGGCCCGAAGACGCGCCTTAACTATTTAAATAGCACAAAACAACATAGGTCAACTTCAGTTTTGTTATAAGCTTTGCCGAAAATAAAAAATTCCAGGAAATTTTGAAACTTTTTCCCGATTTTTTGACACTACTATAGTGTAAGAACAAAAAATCACAAAATCGTTTTTAAACGGTTTAAGTAAATGTAAATCGAAAGTCCCGACAGCTAAAGCAGGGCGAAAAAACAATATTTGTAAGGAGAAAAAGAAAATGAACATTTTAAAAAGAACCTCAGGAATTTTATTAACATTAATTATCGCGCTCAGCGCGGCAGTGTTACCGACAGCGGTGTCGGCGAAATCAATACCGACTTTTAAATTCAACAAAAAGCATCTCACCGTAGCCGCGGGCTCATACAAGAGTTTTTACATTATTTCCAAGAACGGAAAGTACCGTATCAACACAAACGTTAATTTTAAAAGCTCAAATAAAAAGGTAGCTCAGTTTAAAAACGAAGCTGTTCCTTATTCCGCTGGTTGGAATTATTCAACCGAAAGCGAAAACGAGCCCGCTATCATCAGAGGCTACAAGCCCGGTAAAGCGGTTATCACAGCTTATGAAAAAGGCACTAACAAAAAGCTCGGCACAATGAAGGTGACCGTTAAAAAGATAAAGTCAACTATAAAAAAGAAGTATAAAACTACAACAATCAAATATAACCCTCACAGAAAGGATTATGTTTTTACAAGCCTTCTTGTGAACAACCCTAAAAAGGGCGCGGTTTACACAGCTAAGATAGATGATACCAAAATCGCCAAAACTGTAAAAGGCTATAAGTTTAAGGTTAATTCCGTAGTAACCGTACAGCAAAAAATCGAAGCGCAGAGCCTCGGTAAAACAAAAGCGACGATTTACGAGAAGCTCAACGGCAAAAACAGAAAGGTCGGCAAGCTCACTATTAAAACAGTATACAGAAACACAGCCGATGTTTTAAAAATGGAAGAAAGAAGCGACCCGATGTACTGGGACGATTATCAGATTCCCGGCTATAAGTTTAATATTATTGAGGATGTAAAGAATTATTATTTATACGACTTTAAGGAGTCGGAATACACAATAACCTTAAAAAACACAAACGCCGACGTACTCAGCCTTGATGAAGACGGCAACGCAACAATATTAAAGAACCCCAAAGAGGGTGAAAAATACGGCGTTGAGGTAACGATTACCTTCACAGACGGCTCGGAATACAAATGTAAGGTGAAAGGTCCCTCGATTGTAGATGAATTGTGATTAATATAGTATATAGAGATTGATTTCCAAGGGCTAAGCCCGAGAGTGACGGGTTTCCGTCACTTAAATCTCATCTTTCCTCACGAAGCAGGTTCGATACAGAACCTGCTTCATTTTATATTTCATACTCTATTTGTCGTATTACGCATAAAAGAAATGTGTCAAATCAGGTGTGTTTATGACGAAAAAATATCA
>CADBSD010000091.1 GCA_902797225.1 uncultured Ruminococcus sp.
GAGCCTGTTGTTGTAGCCAAAGGCGGTAAAGGCGGCTGGGGAAATCCCCATTTTGCAACGCCTGTACGCCAGGTTCCAAGATTTGCGAAGCCGGGGCTGCCGGGAGAGGAAATGGAAGTAACTCTTGAGCTGAAGCTTTTAGCTGACGTGGGACTTGTAGGCTTCCCGAATGTCGGAAAATCGACCTTGGTTTCTGTTGTTTCCGAGGCGAAACCCGAAATCGCTAACTATCACTTTACCACGATTACTCCCGTACTGGGTGTAGTATCTATGGGCGAGGGGTCAAGCTTTGTTATGGCTGATATTCCGGGGCTTATCGAAGGCGCCTGGAAGGGCGTAGGCTTGGGGCATCAGTTTTTACGCCACGTTGAGCGTTGCAGAATGCTTGTTCATATTGTTGATATAAGCGGAAGCGACGGCAGAGATCCTTACGAGGATTTCAAGATAATTAACGCCGAACTCGAAAAGTTTAATCCAGAGCTTGCCAAACGTCCGATGATTGTCGCGGGCAATAAATGCGATATGTGCACCGACGAGCAAATCGAGGAGTACAGAAAATATATCGAGGGTATGGGCTACGACTTTTTCCCGATTATGGCGGCTATAAGATACGACGTAGATCCGCTCTTGAAGAAAATTCAGGAAATGCTCTCGAAGCTCCCGCCGATCGAGCGTTATAAGCCCGATCCCAAGCCTGTAGTAAAAGCGGAGGATTTCTCCGACCACAGCGTAACAATTAAAAAGGTTGACGGTATATATACCGTTGAAGCTAAGTGGCTTTATAACGTTATGCGCTCAATAAATTTTGACGATTACGAAAGCCTTAATTATTTCCAGAACGTTTTGACAAAAAACGGCGTGTTTGACGCGCTGAGAGAAGCGGGAATCAGTGAAGGCGATACGGTATCTCTGTATGACGTTGAGTTTGATTTTGTGGAGTAATATATGAGTGTGTTTTTTGATTCGCGGTGCAATCCGAAACAGCTTTCGCCGCAGACCTTGGCGTTTATGGGCGATACTGTTTATGAAGTTCTGGTTCGGGAATTCCTTATCAATGACGCCGAGCGTCCTGTCGGTGAGCTCAATAATCGCAAGGTAAAGCTTGTGAATTGTGAGTCGCAGGCTAAAAGCGCGGATTATATAATGGATTTACTGAGCGATACGGAGCTTTCCGTTTATAAAAGAGGGCGCAACGCCTTTACAAAGTGTACGCCTAAGAACTCCAGTGTGGCGGATTACCACAGCGCTACAGGTCTGGAAGCGCTTTTCGGATATCTTTATTTAAACGGAGAGAACGACAGAATAAAAGAACTTTTTTCTAAGTGTATTGAAGCTTTGAATAATACATAATTCTATTTTAGAAAAAAGTGGTAATATGATAAAAAAGAGAATAATCGATTATATGATAATTGCTTTAGGAGCGTGCTTGTACGCTCTTTCAGTGGTGATTTTTACCGCTCCCAACAATATAGCCCCCGGAGGTCTTACGGGAGTCGCCACGCTTATTAATTATCTTTTTAAACTGCCTATAGGTACGTTCATATTTTTGATGAATGTACCTTTGCTTTTTTTAAGCGTTAAAAAGCTCGGAAAAGAGTATTTTGTGAAAACTCTCGCGGGTACGGCGTTGGTAGCTGTTTTCATCGACATTTTAACGCTTTTTATTCCGCCTTACAGGGGTAATATGCTGTTAGCGTGTATCTTCGGCGGAATATTCAACGGAAGCGGAATAGCGCTGATATTTTCCAGAGGCGGTTCCTCGGGCGGTACGGATATTGTAGCTTCTCTAATAAATAAGTACAGACCGCAGTTTTCCATAGGACATCTTATTATGTTTTCGGACGCGCTGATAGTCACAATCTCAGCTTTTGTATATAATAGTATTGAGGCGGGGCTTTACGCGGTTATTTCAATTTTTGTAAGCTCGCGCCTTATAGACAGGATAATATACGGAGCGTCGCGGGATAACGGCAAGCTGATGTTTATAATCACCGAAAAACATGACGTTATTTTAAGGACTCTGCTGAGTAAGGTTTCCAGGGGAATCACTGTTTTAAACGCTTACGGAGCGTACAGCGGAAATAATAAAAAACTGCTTGTCTGCGCGGTTCGTCCGAACGAGGTTTATAAGGTGAACAGCATAGTGAAATCACTTGATTTATCTTCTTTTATAATAGTAACGACCGCGACGGCTATAAACGGGGAAGGATTTAAAAAACAATAGCTTTAAAATCAATATTTTTAATGGGTTAAAGTTGACATTTTTATGCAAATGTTAACAAATTTATTACCTCTATTGCAAATTTCGACGCAAACCGTTATAATAAATCAGGCGTTAAAATTAGGCAAAAGCTATTAAACGCCCAAAGGAAATAATTATGAAAAACTTTATTACCAAGCATAAAAAGATAGTAATGTTTTCCGCTATAATTATTGTATTGATTTTGTTATTTACCACCGCGGGAATAGCCGCGCCTCAGTTTTTATCGAAAAAAACCGCAGATGATGTATCAACCTGCTCAATCCCCGAGGGGAAACAAATCGCCAAGGGAATTGATGTTTCCAGATACCAAAAGGAAATTGATTTTGAAAAGGTAAAAAATGACGGCTACAGCTTCGTTATAATCCGTGTCGGGACGAGCCGCGGGGGAAAAGATATCAAATTTGAGGATAATTACAAAAACGCTCTTAAAGCGGGACTCGATATAGGCTGTTATTATTACACCTATGCCGATACCGCCGCTTCGGCAAAAGCGGAAGCAAAGGAAGTACTGGGGTATATTGAAGGAAAAAGCTTTAATTATCCCGTGTTTTTCGATTTTGAGTATTCCGAACTGCTTAAATACAGCAGGGCTGACGAAAACACGAAAATGATAAACACATTTTGCGATACTGTTAAGCGCGGAGGATATTATCCGGGGGTATACACGTCAAACTCGATTTATAACAACTATATTGACAAGCGTACTCTGGCTAATAAATGGGATTTTTGGGTTGCGAGCTATTTAGACGGTACACCAAAATCCGACAGATATTCAAAAAGCTTCTCGATGTGGCAATATACAAGCAACGGTGGCGTAAACGGCATAACAACTCGCGTCGACCTGAATGTGGCGTATGTTGATTATCCGAGAATAATAAAAGAGTTTAATAACGAAATAAAAAATTACACTGATATCAAATAATTTTCTTAATTAATATTTTAATTCTTTAAAAATTTATGGAGGGTATTAACTGATGAATTACAAAAGGCAGGATCTTGGTTGTACCTACACTTTTGACCGTACCGTATTTAAGGTGTGGTCACCTGAGGCATCAGATATTCGTGTTCAACTTTATAAAACAGGCTCTGATGACGAGCCCGAAGCCCAGAAGCTGGAAAGCTACGGGCTTTCGCTGGACAGCAATACAGGCGTTTGGTCTGTAACGGTATATGGAGATTTAAAAAATCTGTACTATACATACTTGGTTACCTTTAACGGAGAAACTAAGGAAACCCAGGATGTATACTCAAAGGCGGTAGGCGTAAACGGTAAGCGCTCTATGGTTTGCGATATGTCGGAAACAAATCCCGAGGGCTGGGCTGCCGATAAGCATATTTATGTTAAAAATCCTACCGACGCTATTATATGGGAAGTACACGTAGGCGATTTTTCTGGAAGTCCTACGTCTGGTGTTACTCCCGAAAACAGAGGTAAATACCTTGCTTTTACCGAAAAGGGTACGACTATAGACGGTGAGGGAAAGGTTTCCACCTGTGTGGATTATCTTAAACAACTGGGAGTTACACACGTACATCTGAATCCCGTTTATGATTTTGACTCGGTGGACGAGGCTCATCCCGAGAAAAATGGATATAACTGGGGATATGACCCCGCTAACTATAACGTTCCCGAGGGTTCGTATTCATCGAATCCCTTTGACGGAAAGGTTCGTATAAAGGAATTCAAGTCTATGGTTAAGGCGCTCCACGACGCTGGTATCGGCGTTATTATGGACGTGGTTTATAACCATACCAGCTCTACGGATTCATGCTTTAACCGCACGTATCCCGATTATTACTACAGAAAAGTAAACGGAAGATTTTTAAATTCCTCGGGTTGCGGAAACGTTTTCGCGAGCGAAAAGGAAATGGGACGCAATTATATCGTTAATTCAGTATGCTACTGGGCTAACGAGTATCATATAGACGGCTTCAGATTCGACCTTATGGGTTGTATCGACACGACTACAATGAATCTTGTGCGTCTTGCTCTTGATGAAATCGATTCTAGAATTTTAATTTACGGCGAGCCGTGGACCGCTGATTTAGGAGAGAACGGTATTTCGTTCGAGGACGCCTGCGTTAAGGAAAACGCTTATAAGCTCAGCTCGCGTATAGCTATGTTCAACGACTCGTTCAGAAACGCGCTCAAGGGCAATACCGATGACAGCTCAATCGGATATATCCAGGGTAATAACCATAATATCTATTACGTTATTTCAGGTATTCTCGCTTGTTCCTCGAATACCTTCTTGAAGTATTTCAAAAAACCCACACAATGTGTGACCTATAACTCCGCTCACGATAATCTCACACTCTGGGATAAGCTTCTTAAATCTCAGAACAGGGACGATTATGATACACATGACGAGCGTATTATTGAAATGAATAAGCTTTCGGCTTCTTTGGTGTTCACATCTCAGGGTATTCCGTTTATTTTGGCGGGTGAGGAGTTCGCCCGTACAAAGCACGGCAACCACAACAGCTATAACTCTCCTTTGAGCGTCAACGCTATTGACTGGACAAGGGTTAAAGCGTATAAGGAGCTTGTAAACCACTATAAGGCTCTAATAAGAGTGCGTAAGCTCTACAGTCCTTTAAGAGAGCCCACAACTGTAACTGTAAGCAACACTTACTTCGAAACCGACGGACGTTGTATCGCTTATACCGTTCCGAATATCAACCACGGCGAGTGGGATATGATGGCTATACTGTTTAATAACAGCGACGACGCCGCCAGAATAACTCTTAAATCCCACACGACCTTGCCTCACTCGTGGGTGCTTCTCGGTTATGACGATGAAAACGGGCTTCACGAGTTCAAGCGTTTTGACGGCAACGATATAAATATCCCGCCGATGATGACGCTGATTCTTGTAGATGATGTAAGCTACGACAGAATCGAGGAAGAAAAGGCAAAAAAAGCCGCTAAGCTTTCTGAAACCGAAAAGGTTGAGGAAGAAGAAAAAGAGTAATTATCGCTTGACAAAGCGGAAAAATATGCTATAATTAATCTGTTATCCGTAATTTTGGATAACAGATTTTTATTATCCTTGCGGTATACTTATTATATCGCCATTAATGTCCAGAAGGAGGTGTTCAACGTGGCAGTGACAGCTAAGTACGAAACAGTAATGATTTTCTCTTTAAAGCTTGGCGAGGAAGGTATCCAGAACCTTATCGAGAAGTTCAAGGCTTTAATCGAGAAGCACGCTACCCTGCTTAATGTTGATGAATGGGGTAAGCGTAAGCTCGCTTATCTTATCAACAAGGAGAGCGACGGTTACTATGTTCTTATGGATTTTGAGTCTGAGGCTGAATTTCCCGCGGAGCTTGACCGTATTTTCAAAATCACGGACGGCGTTATCCGTTCTATGATTATCAAAAAAGGTGAATAATTTTTAGCACGCGTTTTTACGTGAATGAAAGGATGAAGATTTAATGTTAAACAGAGTAATTTTAATGGGACGTTTAGTAGCAAACCCTGAGCTTAAGACTACAGCTTCGGGAATCAGCGTTACAAGCTTCAGAATTGCCGTAGACCGCAATTATGTGAAGAACGGTGAGGAGCGCAAGGCTGATTTTATCGATATTGTATGTTGGAGACAGACCGCGGAGTTCGTTTGCAGATATTTTACAAAGGGCTCGCTTATCGCGGTTGAGGGACAGCTTCAAACCCGCACATATCAGGCTAAAGACGGTACAAATCGTTATGTTGTTGAGGTTGTTGCAGATAACGTTAGCTTTACAGGCGAACGCCGT
Organism: uncultured Ruminococcus sp.; assembly: GCA_902797225.1. GTDB lineage: Bacteria > Bacillota > Clostridia > Oscillospirales > Acutalibacteraceae > Ruminococcoides. Next base: position 6,026 of record CADBSD010000091.1, read on the forward strand.
GACGCTGGCGGATATAACAACTCCTACAACCAGTCCTACAGCCAGCCCTATAGCGCCGCTCCCGCAGCGCCTGCTGCTGAGGCTCAGCCTGCTCCCGCACCGAGTTATCAGAGCGGCAGTAATTCCGACTTCCAGTCTATGCCCGCCGATGATGACTTACCGTTTTAATTGATTCTTATCCCGAAAGGGAAAAATAGAAAAGCAACTCATATTTGAAAGGAGAGATAATCATGGCAGATCGTCCGATGCGCGGCCGCAAAGGTCGTAGAAAAGTTTGCGCTTTTTGCGTAGATAAGGTTGAGAACATTGATTATAAGGATATCGCTCGTTTACGTCGTTATATGAGCGAGCGCGGTAAGATTTTACCCCGCCGTGTAACAGGTACATGCGCAAGACACCAGAGAGAGCTCACAACAGCTATCAAGCGTGCTCGTCAGGTTGCGCTCCTTCCTTACACAACAGACTGATTTTAAGATTTAAGCTGTCCTTTACGGGCAGCTTTTTCTTTTTGAAAATTCTTTTATGAATTATTCTTTAGCGTATTTCATTGTATAATAAAATTTGGTGATTAATATGTATGATAATATAAAGAAACAGACATTAAACGTTTTTGAGGAGCTTGTGGAAAAAGCGCGTCTGAAAAAAGGCGATTTGCTTGTGCTCGGATGCTCCACCAGCGTTGTAACAGGCTCGATTATCGGTACGGACTCTAAGCTCGACTGCGCCGAGGAGATGTACGGCGTTTTTTATCCGATACTGAAAGAAAAGGGAATTTACCTCGCGGCTCAGTGCTGCGAGCATCTGGAGAGAGCCTTGGTTGTAGAGCGCGAGTACGCTTTAAGCCATAATCTCGAGATTGTGAACGTTATTCCTGTTCCAAAAGCGGGCGGAAGCAACGCCACGACCGCGTATAAAACCTTCGATTCTCCCGTTGTGGTTGACGGCGTAAAAGCCGACGCGGGAATAGATATCGGCGGTACGTTAATAGGTATGCACATAAGGCGTGTAGCCGTTCCGATAAAAATGGAGAATAATAAAATCGGAGAAGCAAGCGTTATCTGCGCTCGCTCACGTCCGAGATTTGTCGGCGGAGAACGAGCCGTTTACGATAAAGATTTGATGTAAGGGGAGAAAAATATGACCGCTAAAGAAGAATTCATAAAAATCTACAAGGAAAATATTACCAGAGCGGGAAGCGAAAAGCTTCTCGAATGGATAGAAACCACCGACTTTTTTACGGCTCCCGCCAGCACCCGTTACCACTGCGCGTGTGAAAACGGTTTGGTTATGCACAGCGTAAGTGTATATAATACTATGGTAGAGAAGCATTTTGACGAGGAAACCGATAATCCCGAAAGCTTCGCGATTTGCGCTTTGCTTCATGATTTGTGTAAGGCGAGCTTCTATAAAATCAGCACCAGAAACGTCAAGAACGAGGAAACAGGCCGTTGGGAAAAGGTTCCTTATTACTCTGTTGACGACCGTTTTCCGTTCGGCCACGGCGAAAAGTCGGTTTTCCTTATCGAGCGTTTTATGAAGCTTAAGCTCGATGAGGCTATGGCTATACGCTGGCATATGGGTGAGTTCGGCGACAAAAACAGCAGTACGATATCTCAGGCTTATAATCTTTACCCGCTGGCGGTAAAGCTTCATTTGGCTGATTTGGAGTCTACATTTTTAAGAGAAAAAGGCACATCCGCCGTAAATAAATAATAAAAGGTGATTAAATGCTGTTGCTTGAGGCAATTCAGAAGGCTCAAAAATTAAGAGAAGAAATAAAATATCATAACGACCTCTATTACAATCATGACGCGCCTGAAATCGACGATTTTACCTACGATAAAATGCTGCGCGAGCTTGAGGATTTAGAGGCGGAATTCCCCGAGCTTATTACCGAGGATTCTCCGACGCAAAAGGTCGGCGGACAGGCGGGCGAAAAATTCTCGCCTGTTGAGCACGCTGTTCCCATGGAGAGCTTGCACGACAGCTTTTCGTTTGACGAGCTGCGCGATTTTGACAGAAAAGTTCGTGAGGTTACTGTTAATCCCAAATACGTTGTTGAGCCGAAAATCGACGGGCTTTCCGTATCTGTCGAATACAGAAACGGCGTTTTATCACGCGCCTCCACGCGCGGCGACGGTGTGACGGGAGAGGACGTTACCGACAATATTCTCACAATTAAATCGCTCCCGCACAGGCTGAAAAACGCTCCCGCTTTTCTTGAAGTCAGGGGCGAGGTCTATATGTCCTTTGAGAGCTTTTTGGCGCTAACGAAGCGCCAGGAGGAAAAAGAGGAAAAGCCCTTTAAAAACCCGAGGAACGCCGCGGCGGGTTCGCTCAGGCAGAAAGACAGCAAAATCACCGCCGAGCGCAATCTTGATATACTTGTATTTAATATTCAGCAAATTGACGGAGAAACTATTACAAGCCACGAGCAGTCGCTCGAGTATATAAAGTCGCTTGGAATCCCCACGGCTTTTCACAAGAGCTTTTGTGATATCGAGGACGTAATAACCGAAATAAACGAAATAGGCGATAACCGCGGAAATTACAGCTTCGCTATAGACGGCGCTGTAGTTAAGGTGGACGATTTTTCTACCCGAGAGGAGCTTGGTTCCACAGCGAAGTTCCCGCGCTGGGCCGAGGCGTACAAATACCCGCCCGAGGAAAAAGAAACTACGCTTTTGTCTGTTGAAATCAACGTCGGCAGAACGGGCGTGTTAACTCCCGTCGGAATCTTCGAGCCTGTGCTTTTAGCGGGGACTACCGTTTCCAGAGCGACGCTTCACAATATAGATTTTATTACCGAAAAGGATATACGTGTAGGCGACAGGGTTCTTATCAGAAAAGCGGGGGAGATTATCCCCGAGGTGCTTTCGGTAGTCAGCCACGGCGAAAATACCGAGCCGTTCGAGTTTCCGAAGCTCTGTCCGTCTTGCAAAAGCCCCGTTTCCCGCGAGGAGGGAGAGGCGGCGATTCGCTGTACAAACACCGACTGTCCCGCTCAGCTTATGCGTCACCTTATCCATTTTGTCAGCCGTGACGCTATGGATATCGACGGCTTAGGGCCTGCTGTGCTCGAAAAGCTTGTTGAGGCTGAGCTTATAAAATCTCCCGCGGATTTATACAAGCTTACGGTGGACGACGTTCTCACGCTCGAAAACAAAAAGGAGAAATCCGCTAACAATCTTATCAACGCGCTCGAAAAATCCAAGGACAACGAGCTCTACCGCCTTGTTTTCGCTCTCGGGATCCCTCATATCGGGCTGAAAGCGGCTCAGCTGGTATGCTCTGAGTTTACGACGATTGACGAGCTTATGAACGCCGACGCTCAGGAAATAAATACGATAGACGGTTTCGGCGAGATTATGGCTGACTCATTGGTTCAGTATTTTTCTCTTGACAGTACAAAGCACCTGATAAATGAATTAAAAGCCTTCGGAGTAAAGATGAAGCCTGCCGAAAAGAAAAAAGAGGGCGGAGTTTTTGAGGGCAAGACGTTTGTGCTGACGGGTACGCTCCCGACAATGTCGCGAAAAGAAGCCTCGAAGATTATCGAGGACAACGGAGGAAAAACCTCGTCCTCGGTAAGTAAGAAAACCGATTATGTTCTCGCGGGTGAAGCCGCGGGCTCAAAGCTTACAAGAGCTCAGTCGCTCGGTGTGACGGTTATCACCGAGGAAGAATTTATGAATATGATTTAAACAGGAGTTTCGATTTACTTCTGTTAACCAAACGGGCGGGGTTGAATCCCAGCCCGTTATTTTTTTTGATAGGAAATTACTCATGTTATGTAAATTCCTTTATTTTGTGTTTGCGGAATTATCCCAAACAATATTTGTACATTTTGAATAAAAACAACAACTAAAAACTCTTTGATTTTTTGCAGTTATTATTTGTGTAAATTAACAAAAATAGCTTGCCGACGTCATTCTCATAGGAAACCGCATCATATTACGCGTTATGGTGCGGCTTCCGTTTTTTGTGTATTCTTAATGCCCGCTTTGCGGGCATATTTTTTTATGTACAAGCATATATCTTACTATGACTTACAAAAAGAATTATAATACCGTCGTTTCTTATCTTCCGTTTTCGCTGAGAAACGCTGTAACGAACGTTAAAAAACTCCCTGAAATTATGGAAATACACCTAATCGCTGGAAAGCCTTTAATGCTCCATACAAAGTCAGATACGATTTTTATTACCGAGAATTATACTATTAGCGATACTTATTCAAAAAGCAATATTATAGTTACAAAAGGCGAGATTGACGAAGTTTTTACTAACATCTGTGAATACTCGGTATACTCGAAACAAAACGAGCTTGTAAACGGGTTTATTACGCTTTCGGGCGGTAACCGCGCGGGGATTTGCGGAACGGCTGTAAATCGAAACGACTTAATACATAATATTCGAGATATAAGCTCTGTAAATATCCGTATCGCGAATGAAATTATTGGTTGCGGTAATATTCTTCTAAAGAATATTAAATTTAACAAGGGTATATTGATTTGCGGCGCTCCATGCAGCGGAAAGACAACGATTCTCAGGGATATCGCCCGACAGCTGTCTTATTCCAGTAAGGTTTCCTTAATTGACAGCCGAATGGAGCTTGCCGCCGTGAATAAAGGAGCGGCAAGCTTCGATATCGGCTTGTGCGACGTTTTTAACGGCTATACTAAGCGCGACGGCTTTGAACACGCGGTGAGGTGTATGTCGCCTGAAATTATTGTCTGTGACGAGCTTGGAGCTGAGGACGCGCTTTACGTTGAGAACGCTGAAAAAAGCGGTGTAAAAGTAATCGCCTCGGCGCATTGTAGGAACAAACACGAGCTTATGAGCAAGCCGTCGCTGAAAGTTCTTTTAAAAAGCGGGTGCTTTGACGCGGTTGTGTTTTTGAAGGACAGAAAAAATATAGGACAAGTAAGTGAGATTATTAGCGGGGAAAAGCTGAATGTTTAAATATATAGGTCTGATTTTTATAATTATTACCTGTTTCGGCGCGGGCTGGTATTACAGCCTGAGATTAAAATTCCGCTGTGAGTTTCTTAACTCGTTTAAGGATTTTTTATCCACGCTCGAAACAAATATGAAGTACAACTCTGCCGAGATTTTTTCTCTGGTAAAAAAATCCGCTCCCGAAAATATAAAAACCGTGTTTGAGCGTGACAGCGGCGGCGGTTTTCAGAATTACTGGAGCTTGTGCGTCGAAAATATCCCCTTGCATTTCGCTCTAAAAAAAGACGATTACAACCTGCTTTACGAGTTCGGACGCTTGCTCGGAACGACCGATATAGAGGGACAGATTAATCACATAAATCTCTATAAGGAACTCCTCGAAAATAATATAAATAATTCTTATACGGAATTAAAACAAAAATCAAAGCTCTCAAAAACGCTGGGTTTGTTTTTAGGAATAACTATAGCTTTATTGCTTTTTTAAAGGAATGAAAATATGGACGTAGATATGATATTTAAAATCGCCGCGATTGGAATAATAGTCGCCGTACTGAATCAGCTTCTGATACGAAGCGGGCGTGAGGAACAGGCTATGCTGACGACCTTGGCGGGACTTATAGTGGTGCTGTCGATGCTCGTTACTCAGATTAGCAATTTGTTCGGCACTATAAAGCAGTTGTTCGGATTATGAGCGTTTCGGCAATCTGCGTTGTGGGAATACTCACGGCGGTTTTATCGATTTCAGTCAGAAAATACAATACCGAAATCGCCCTGATGATTACGCTCGTCGGCAGTATTATTGTTTTTATCTCAGTCTTAGCGAATATTTCCGTCCTTTTTGATACGGTAAAGAATATTTTTGAGACCGCGTCTGTGGAGTCGTCCTATATTAAAATCCTGCTTAAATGCGTCGGGCTGTGCTTTATCTGTGAATTCGCCGTTGATTTATGCGTTGACGCTGGACAAAGAACGCTCGCGAATAATATCTCTATAGCAGGAAAATCACTCGTTCTTGTTACGGCGATACCGCTTTACAAGGACGTTTTAAGCACGGTTTTATCACTGGCGGGGGCTGGCGTATGAGGACGATTTTTGCTTTCACGGCGGTGCTTTTCGTGATTTTTATTTCTGTGTTTCCCGCAAGCGCCGAGAGCGGTTATCTCGATAATTCTAAACAGCAGGAAGCTATAAACACTCTGCCCGAAAACGTAAGGGATTTTTTGAGCTCTATCGGAATAGAGGATTTTAATTATAACAGCCTTAATAATCTGAGCCTTGAAAAGCTTTTCCCGCATATCGCTAATCTTATATCCTCTGAAAGCAAAAATCCGATGAAATCGTTCGCGGCGATTATCGCCGTAATGCTTTTGTATTCGATTCTGTACGGAGTAAAAAACACGCTTGAGGGAACGTTGCAGCCCGTGCTGTCGGTAAGCGTGACTATTTGTATAATCTGCGTGCTTGTTATTCCGCTTTCGGGGTTTGTAACGAGCGTAGTAGACGCGATGAAGATTTCGTCCGATTTTATGACGGCTTACATACCGCTTATGGTTTTCGCGCTCGGCTTGTCGGGACAGCCGCTCAGCTCAGCGGGGTACTACAGCGTGATGATGTTTACATCTCAGGCAGTAAGCAGGCTGAGCTCACAGGTTATCGCTCCGTTTATGAAAATCTTTTTGGCGATAAGTGTTTCCTCGGCTGTGTCGCCTAATATCAACCTAAGCGGAATTGTTCGCTTTATCAGCAAATTTACGAGAATCGCGCTTGTGTTTGCTATGAGTATTTTTTCGGGAATACTCAGCTTTAAACAGGTTTTGTCCCTTGGAGCTGACAATATTTCATCGCGAGCCGTCAGGCTTTCTCTGTCGAGCTTTGTGCCTATAGTCGGCTCCGCGCTTTCGGAGGCGTACAGAACGGTTCAGGGCTCTGTAGGGCTGTTAAAATCGGGAGTAGGAATTATATCGATAATAGCCTCCGCCGCGCTTTTTATGCCGTCAATCATACAGTGTCTGTTCTGGATGCTGACGCTCGGCTTCTCCAAGGCGATAGCGGAAATTCTCAATCTACGAGAGCCGTGCGTACTGCTCGAGTCTGTTTATTCTGTTGTTTCCACGTTGTTCGCGGTTGTGCTCAGTATGATGCTGATATTTATAATATCGTCTACGGTTGTGGTTATGTTAGGAGGTTCGGGATGAAAGAAATTGCCTCGACAGCGGTCGTGATTTGCGCTGTGGTAATCGCGGTTTCGCTTGTTTCCCTGATTGTGCCACAGGGAAGTACACGAAGGGTGATGAATACCGTTATAGGCGTTTTTGTGTTGTGCTGTATGATTGTGCCTGTTTCAAGAGCGGTTTCGGGATTTAAGATAGATTTTGATGTTCCGAAACTCGAAAAGAGCTTTACCGCTTCCGCTGACGAGGCGTATCAAAACGCCTTGCTAAGAGAAACGCGGATAAGCCTTGAAAACAGCGCTAAAACCTATCTGTTAAGTAAAGGCTATAGAATCAGAAAAATAAAAATCACATTAAACAGCGATGATAAAAAGGGAATATATATAACAAGGTTTCGCATATATATTAATAAAAACGAGGTTGGGAAATATTCTGATATTATTTCTTTAATAGAAAATAAATTTGAAAAGACTCCAGAGATAACGGTGACGTAAAAATGAGAGGATTTAATATAAAAAAGCTCATAAGCGACGAAAAAGTAAAGAAAATAATCTTAATCTGCGGTTTAGCGGGAATAGCGCTGATTTTCCTATCTTCGTTTATAGAGCTTCCCGCTAAAAATTCAGCGGTTGATATTGTCGAGTACAGGGACAAAATCCAGAGCTCGGTAAGCGAAATGCTTACGAAAGTCGAGGGCGTGGGGGATTGCTCGGTGCTGATTACAATGGAAAACTCCGTTGAGGACGTTTATCTGCAAAACAGTTCGACCAAAACAAAGGAAATCGAACCCACAATCCGCGGTATCGTTGTAGCCTGCGACGGAGGTGATGATCCTGTTGTGGTTGAGAGGGTAAGCGAAATTGTCACAAAAGCCCTCGGTATATCCTCGGCAAAGGTTTGCGTGACAAAATCAGTATATTAATTCTTATAGGCTCACAGTAAGAATGATTATAAAAAATGTGAGCAGAAAGGCGATAAAAATGAAAAGATTCAAAAAACAATTTTTAGCGGCTGTTTTGGTAGTCGCTCTCGGAGCGGCGGTGTATCTGAATTGGAGCTTATCCGCTCCGAAAGCCGCCTCAAAAACGCTTGGTGAAAGCAAGTATGTAAACGCTACGATTTCTACAACAGCGGTTAAGCCCTCAAAAAACTCGGGCGTTAAGCAGACATCGAACTCAAAATACAAGAATGATACCGAAAGCCTTACAGTAAAGCAAAAGAAGTTTTTCGCTCAGGCTAAAACCACAAGAGATTCAACTCAGGATAAGGTTATTGACAAGGCTTCAGAGGTGCTCGGTCTTGATTCATCCTCAAAGAGTGAAAAAACCAAGGCGCAGTCAAATATCGCGGCGGTGCTGAAAAACTTCACCTTGCAGGATACAATCGAGAGCACTTTAAAGGCTAAGGGCTTTTCAAACATACTGTCGTATATAAGCGACGACGGCTGTACGGTAACGGTGGTTAAAAGCGAGCTTGAAAAAATCAAGCCGATCGTAGTTAAATCAACCGTACAAAACGTAACAAATATAAGCTTTGATAAAATTACAATTGTAACTATTTGAACAGGCGGGAGCGAAAAGCTTCCGCCTTTTATTACATTGTTGTAAAATTGATTGATTAATGACGAAATATAGTATAAAATATTAGTTGATTAAATCTGTAAAAGTTTGTCCAATTTACTTGGAAAGGAAGTTTGGTGATTTAATGAATATTGCGATTATACTCGCGGGCGGAGTCGGTTCCCGCGTAGGAGCTGACAGACCGAAACAGTTTATCGAGATTATGGGCAAGCCTGTTCTCGCTTATACTGTAGAAAAATTCAACGCTCATCCCGAGATTGACGCTATCGAGATTGTATGTGTAAAAAGCCACCTCGAGTACCTCAGAGAAATGGTTAATCAGTACAACCTCGACAAGGTTAAATGGATAACCGAGGGCGGAAGCACGTTTCAGGGCTCGGTTATGAACGGTGTGAATAATCTTAAGTATAAGGTCGATGATAATGATATTGTACTCGTGCATTTCGGAGCGTCTCCGTTTGTTGAGGATGACATTATTTCCGACGCGATAAGAGTTTGTAAGGAAAAGGGCAACGCTATTTCCACAACTCCGTTCTATCTGCTTTCGGGCTATAAGGACGAGGACGGAAAATCTACAAGATATATAGATCGTGAAACTCTTGTTTGTATGAATTCACCTCACGCTTTCCAGTATAAGTTTGTATGCGACCTTTATAAAGAGGGTATAGAAACAGGAGTGATAGATAGGGTTGAACCTCATACTACCACTATGATGTACGAGCTCAAAAAACCGATTTATTTCTCCAAGGGAAGCCAGACAAACATTAAAATCACTACTAAAGAGGACCTCGATTTGTTTGAGGGATATGTATTGATGAAGCAAAAACGAGCACAGGAAAATAAGGGATAAAAAATGGATGCTACACAAAACTATTTAGTCAATCTGCTTTTAGAGATTGACGCGATTTGTAAAAAATACGATATCGAGTATTTTATCGACTTCGGAACAACTCTCGGCGCGATAAGACACGAGGGCTTTATTCCGTGGGACGACGATATCGATATAAATATGACCGAGGATAACTATTACAAGTGGGTAGAAGCCTGCAAAAAGGAGCTCGATCCTAAAAAACGCGTATACGGCGATAACCGTAACGACAGAGATTTTCCGGGTACATTCGGAAGATATATCGACGTTGAAAGTATGCGCCTGAGCTCTAATTTCGCTTTCTGGAAGCCTATTTGCGGACAGTCTATAGACGTGTTCTATATGATAGAGCTTCCCGGAGATCCTGTTAAAAAGCAGGAAATGATTGATTTATACTTTGCTTATGACGAGTACGCTAATTCCAGCTACCGCCATTTCCGTTATAAGACCGACAAACAAATGGAGCTTTTTAATGAGATGCGCGCCATGGAAAAGAAAATCGGCAGGGAAAAGACCTTACAGCATTACGAGTCGATAATTTTCCACAAGCACTACGACGATTGCGATACTTATATTTCGTCCTCCGCCAGAAAGTTCGGGCCAAGCTCAATCGCTCCCAAGAAATTCTACGATACGGTTTATTACGCTGATTTCGAAGGACATAAGTTCCCGATTTCGGGTATGTACGCCGAGGAGCTGACATATTATTACGGCGACGACTGGAACATTATTCCCGAGCATAAAAAGAGCCACTCGAAAATGTCGCATACGGGTATTTCCTGTGACGATTATGTTTCTGACTATATGCGTCTTATCGATGAAAAACAGCTTAAAGAGGACAGATTCGCCGCTAAGAACATACTCGTTGAGGAAGGCTATAAAATCGGCAAGCACTTAGAGCTTTGCCACGCGAAGCAGGGTAGCCTTGTCAGAATGAAAATCGAGAAGAAAATCAAGGAATATAACGTAGATGTTAACACCTTGACAGACGCGTCAGATCCTGAAAAGCTTAAAAAGCTTGATGATATCTTCTCTTTCTATTACACAAAACAGCTTGATTCAAGCGTTCGTTACTGGGAAAACGAGTTTGATATCGGCGAGGATAATTTCTACGCCGCTATGTATAATATGATTTATAACCGCAACAGCTTTACAGCCGCCAATAAGCTGTTAAAGGTAAGACTCGCCAACGGCTATAAAATGGATGAGCGTATGAATAAGCTTTGGGCTGTTGTATTAAAAGCCCGCGAGATAAAAGCGGCTTTGGTTTATAAAGACTACGAAAAAGCGAGAAAGCTTGTAGACGAGGCTGTTGAAAATTATCCGTACTCAAAGGAAATACAGGTATATAACATTAAAATCAATGTTGTAGAAAAGAATTACGATGTCGCCGAAAATCTTATCGCCGAGTACAATAAAAACAATCCCGAGGACGACAGAGTTAAAAAGGCTGTTGCCGATATAGCTTATTATAAGGGTGATAAGGAAACCGCGGATAAGCTTTACGACGAGTTGATGAAAACTACAAGCAACGGTATGATTATGCTTGATATCCGTAAGAAAAGAGGTGCTAAATAATGACTGAATTACAGGAAAGACTTCTTAATCTTACGGATGAGATAAAAGATATTTGTGAGAAAGAAAACTTAAAATACATTGTAGCGGGTTCGACAGCGGCTTTTCTTCTTAACCACAAAAAATATATGGCTGAAGAATGCTTCTTTAATATGATGATGCCTTTAGAGGACATTGTAAAATTTGAGGAGTATGTAAATAAGAATTTAAGCGAGACGCGCGCTATAGAGTCGTGGAGAAACAATCCTGATTTACAGATGCTTAAGTTCAGATACGTAGATAAAACCACGCTGTTTTTCGACGGCGGTTCAGCGGAAAGACATATCTGTCACGGCGTTCATGTTAATATTTTCCCGACTCGTAAATTTGAACCCTCTAACGAGGTAAGAGGTATCGAGAGATACGTTCAGCTTGTAAACTATAACCAGGGAGATTTCGCGCGAAAAATAGTATTCTACAAGCTTATTACAAGAGTTACTCACCTTAACAGATTCAAGTCTCATATAATGCGCAAGGTCAAACTCGATAACGCGAACTATATCCATTCGGGATATATGAAACGCAAGAAGATGACCAAGCAGGAAATGGTTGATTTAGTAATCAGTGAAAATCTGAAGGCTACAAAACCGTATACAAGCGACCGATTTATTCCCGAGGAAAAAAAGCAGGATGACGTTAAAGAAAATTGTCTCGCGTTTATGAACGACATAAGTCGCGTTGTGAAATTCCCGCTGGATTTATACGATAATGTTCAACAGCTTGAGTTTGAGGGCAGAAAGTTTAACTTCTACAAAAATCCCGAAACTTACTTCTCAACAATGTATAAGGGCGACTGGACAGCGAAACTTACAGAGGAGCAAAACGGTGCTGATCGTTCAACGGTAATATATGATGTGGATACTCCTTACGAGGAATATCTCGATTATATAAAGGACGAGAAAGTAACCCTCGCCGATATAGCTGATAATAAGCTTAAATACAACTACTGGATGGGACAGGTTCATAACCCCGCTGTAAACAAAACCTGGCATACCTTTATGAAAGTCAGAAGAAGCGTGGAGAGAATTGACATCTGGTATCGTCTCAGAAACAAGCGCGGCGAGTTGAAGAAGGCGTACGACAGCAGAGATTTACCTAAGCTTAAAAAGCTCTTAAAAGGTTATCTTAACGCTACAGAGAAATATAGGGCGGAGAAGATAGGCTTCTATATTGATAAGGAACTGTTCAAATACGCTAAGCTTATCTGGACTGAGGAGAACTATCCGAACAAGACGGACGAGGAAGGAAATCTTCTTTCTTACCCCGAGTATATTTACTCGCTTGTTCCCGATTTGTATAAAACCGAAACTCCCGAGGATTACTTCAACAAACGCGGTAAAAAATTCGATTGATTTATAAGGCTCGAAACTTTTGTTTTGAGCCTTGCTTTTTACCTCTTATATGATATAATAAAATTGTATAATTCTATGTAAAGTTGGGTTAATATGGAAAATAAATTATCACGCTTCAAGGCAAGAGAACAGGGTTTTATCCTTGTTTTTGAGAAGATTTTTAACGAGGAAGAAATTGATTTAATAATTGAAACCGCTGAGGAATCGAGAGAAATCGAGTTCGACAGCTACGCGAAGGAGCTCGCCGAGGGTGTTTATAAAAATGTTGATGCTATAGACGAGCTGATTTCAGCGCATCTGAAAAAGGGTTGGACGGTAAAACGTATCTCAAAACCCAGTCTTGCTATTTTGAGAATAGCTGTGTACGAAATTAAGTACGGCGGTATTCCCGAAGGCGTAGCTATTAACGAGGCTGTTGAGCTCGCTAAGAAATATACTATCGACGAAAACAAATTTATTAACGGCGTTTTAGGCGCTGTCGTCAGAAGCTGATATGTACTTTTTAGGAATAGATACGAGTAACTATACAACCTCCGTCGCGCTTTACAGCGAGAACGGGGAAGTGCTCCAACAAAAAAAGCTTTTGCCTGTTAAAGAGGGTGAAATCGGACTGCGCCAGTCAGACGCGGTATTTCACCACACCTCTCAGCTGCACGAGATATACGCTGATTTAATCAAAAAGATCAATCCCGCCGAGATTAAAGCTGTCGGCGCTTCCGTGAAACCGCGCCCTTTAGAGGGCTCGTATATGCCGTGCTTTAATGTTGGAGCTAATACGGCAAAAGTAATAAGCGCGACGCTTAATATACCTTTCTATGAGTTTTCCCACCAGGAAGGTCATATCGCGGCCGCGATTTACAGTGCAAAGGCTGAAAGACTGTTTAACGAAAGGTTTATCGCTTTTCACGTAAGTGGAGGTACTACCGAGGCTTTGCTTTGTGAGCCTTATGATTTCGGCTTTAAACTGGATATTGTCGCGAATACCCTTGATTTAAACGCGGGACAGGCGATAGACAGAACGGGAGTAATGCTCGGGCTTGAATTTCCCTGCGGAAAGGAGCTTGAAGCTCTTGCGTTGAAATACGACGGTGAGCTTAAGGTCAAAAAACCGACCTTAAAAGGCGGGAATTGCTGTCTTAGCGGAATTGAGAACATATGTAAAAGCTTATATAAAAATAATTCTTCTAAAGAATATATATCCGCCTATTGTTTAAAATACATTGAAAACACTCTCTGTGAAATGACTGATAAGCTATTGGATAAATACGGCAGCTTACCGCTTATTTACGCGGGAGGAGTTATGTCTAATTCAATTATCAAAGAATCTTTTAAGACAAAGTATAACGCTTATTTCGCTTCTCCCGAATACTCGGCTGATAATGCCGCGGGGGTTGCTTATTTAACGTACAGAAAGGCTGTTTATGATAAACCCGCAGATTAGTAAACCAAAAGTTTACACTGTTTCACAATTGAATTATAGCGTAAAGACTTTGCTTGATAATACTCCTTATTTATCGGGCGTTTTTGTGACGGGAGAAATCAGCAATCTGAAAGACCATTACAGCAGCGGCCATATATATTTCTCTTTAAAGGATAATAACGCTGTTTTAAGCGCTGTTATGTTTGCGGGAAGCGCTCGAAATCTAAAATTTGTACCACAAAACGGTATGAAGGTTATAGCGTTTTGCAGAGTTTCGTTATATGTCCAAAGCGGAACTTACCAGATTATTGTTGAAGATATGCAGCCCGACGGTATCGGAGCGCTTACTATAGCCTTTGAACAGCTTAAAAAGAAGCTTGAGCAAAAGGGAATATTCGCTCAAGAGCATAAAAAGCCGATACCGAAATTTCCCAAAACCGTCGGAGTTATTACCTCGCCTACAGGAGCGGCTGTACAGGATATCAGAAATATATTGACGAGAAGATTTCCAAATATCGATATCGTTCTTTGTCCTGTTCTTGTTCAGGGAACGGGAGCTGCGCCGCAGCTTATTCAGGCGGTTAATATGTTTAACGATTATGATTGCGCGGATGTAATTATTATCGGGCGCGGAGGCGGTTCTATAGAGGACTTATGGGCGTTTAACGATGAAAATTTAGCGTACGCGATTTACGCCTCAAATATTCCCGTTATTTCCGCTGTCGGTCACGAAACTGACTTTACAATCTGTGATTTTGTCGCCGATTTACGCGCGCCTACACCGTCGGCAGCCGCGGAGCTTGCCGTTCCCGACAGGGAGGAGATGCTTGCTTTTTATAATTCACAGCGACAGTATCTTACTTCTATGCTGGATAAACAGATTTCGGATTATAAAAAGACGCTGGCTAATCAAAAAGCGGTGATACTTAAAAACTCTCCCGAGAGAGCTGTAGCATTAATCGATACCAAGCTTGACAGTCTTTCTAAACGTTTGATAAACAGCTCAGAAAGAATGATTACCATTAAATCCGAGTCTGTAAAAAAGCTCGGCGCGAAGCTGGAAAGCTTAAACCCTGTTTCTGTTTTACAGCGAGGATATTCGCTGGCAGAGAAAAACGGAATAGTGATTAATTCTGTAAAAGAAATAAAAACCGATGATATTATTGACTTGACTTTAAAAGACGGAACAGTTAAGACGAAGGTAGTTGAAAACTAATGGCTTTTACTCATTTGCATATTCATAGCGAGTACAGCTTGCTCGACGGCGCTTGCCGAATAAAGGAGCTCCCTAAAAAAGCTAAGGAGCTCGGACAGAGCGCGCTCGCGATTACCGACCACGGCGTAATGTACGGCGCCGTGGATTTTTACCGCGCGTGTAAAAAAGAGGGGATAAAGCCTGTTATAGGCTGTGAGGTGTATGTTGCCCCGAGAAGCCGTTTTGATAAAGAGTCCGTATATGACAAAAACTATTACCATATGATTTTGCTCTGTGAAAACAACACAGGCTATAATAATTTAATTAAAATGGTAAGCTTATCCTTTACGGAGGGCTTTTATACAAAACCGAGAATTGACGATTCTCTGCTTGAAAAATACCACGAGGGGCTTATATGTCTGTCCGCCTGTATCGCGGGTGAAATCCCGCAGAAGCTGCTTTCGGGAGATTATAACGGCGCCAGGGACAAAGCGCTTTATTATCAGAACGTTTTCGGAAAAGATAATTTCTATATTGAGCTTCAAAATCACGGACTGGAGGAAGAAATAAGGGTAAATCCTGATTTAATAAAGATTTCGCGTGAAATCGAAGCTCCGCTTGTCGCGACAAACGACTCGCATTATCTTAATAAATCCGACTCAGATATCCACAGTATTCTGCTTTGTATTCAGATGAACAAGACGATTAACGACAAGGACAGAATGCAGTTTACGACCGAGGAGTTTTACCTTAAATCCGAGGAAGAAATGCGTTCTTTATTCAAGGATATTCCCGAAGCTGTCGATAATACTCAGAAAATCGCCGACAGGTGCAGTGTTGATTTTGAGTTCGGCGTAAGAAAACTGCCAAGATATGATTTGCCCGAGGGCGTTGATCATTACGATTATTTCAGAAATGAATGTTATAAAGGATTAAAACGTCATTATGGAGATAATCCTGACAAAAGCTTGATTGATAGACTGGAATACGAGCTGAGCACTATTAAGCGTATGGGCTTTGTCGATTATTTTTTAATCGTCAATGACTTTGTGCAGTTCGCTAAACGGTCGGATATTCCCGTCGGTCCGGGCAGAGGCTCGGGAGCGGGCTCGCTTTGCGCTTACTGTATCGGAATAACCGACGTCGATCCGATAAAGTATAATCTTCTTTTTGAGCGTTTCCTTAATCCTGAGCGCGTAAGTATGCCTGATTTTGATATAGATTTTTGTAAAAAACGCCGTGAGGAAGTAATTGAATACGTAATAAAAAAATACGGCGCCGACCACGTGGCGCAGATAATAGCTTTCGGTACAATGGCGGCTAGGGGCTCAATACGCGATGTAGGCAGAGCGCTTGATGTTCCGTACGCGGCTGTAGACAAAATAGCGAAGCTCGTTCCGTTTGAGCTTAATATGACAATAAATCGCGCTTTACGTGTATCGCCTGAGCTTAAAAAGCTTTACGACACCGATGAAACGGCTAAAAGGGTAATTGATGTCGCTCTGAGAATCGAGGGAATGCCGAGACACGCTACAATGCACGCGGCGGGAGTTGTTATTACGGATAGACCTGTTTCCGATTATGTTCCGCTTGCGGGAACTGACGGAAATACCGTTACTCAGTACACGATGACGACGCTCGAGGAACTTGGGCTTTTAAAAATGGATTTCCTCGGGCTTAGAAATCTTACCGTAATTGACGACGCAGTTAGAATGATTAAAGAAATTGAGCCCTCATTCAGCCTTGACGATATTAAAGACGATGATAAGGCTGTCTATAATATGATGTCGCAGGGTAACAGCGAGGGCGTGTTCCAGTTCGAGTCGCAGGGTATGCGCAACGTGCTTGTGCAGCTTAAGCCCGATTGCTTTGAGGATTTAATCGCGGTTATTTCGCTCTATCGTCCGGGACCTATGGACAGTATTCCGACTTATATCGAGTGCCGTCATAACGCATCCCGCATACGATATAAGCACCCTATGCTTGAGGATATTCTGAACGTCACTTATGGTTGTATCGTTTACCAGGAGCAGGTAATGCAGATACTCAGAAAGCTCGGAGGATATTCGCTCGGCAGAGCCGATATCGTACGTCGCGCTATGAGTAAGAAAAAGCACGACGTAATGGAGAAAGAGCGTAAAATTTTCATCGAGGGTTTGCTTGATGATGACGGAAACGTAATTGTCGAGGGTTGTTTAAGACGAGGTGTAGATAGAAGAACAGCAACCGCGATTTATGACGAAATGGAAAGCTTCGCGTCCTACGCGTTTAATAAATCCCACGCGACCGCCTACGCTAAAATCAGCTTCCAGACAGCTTGGCTCAAGTGCCATTATCCAAAGCAGTACCTCGCTTCATTGATGTCCAGCGTGCTTGATAATCAGAACAAGCTCGCCGTTTATATGGCTGAGTGTCATAATCTCGGAATCAGAGTGTTACCGCCCGACGTTAACACAAGCTACTACGGCTTTACCGTTTCGGGTAAGGATATACGATACGGACTTCTGGCTATTAAGAATCTCGGCAGACAGTTTATCGACTCGATAATAAACAATCGAAAACTGGGAGAGTACAAAAGCTTTTATGATTTTTGTAAGCGCGTTTACGGAAGAAATATGAACAGCAGAGCGCTGGAGAGCCTTATAAAATGCGGCGCGTTCGATAATTTTGACCTTAACCGTAAGCAAATGCTTACGATGTATAAAACAGTGCTTTCGGATTTGGAGTACGAAACCAAGAAAAACATAAAAGGACAGCTTTCTATTTTCGATATGGGTTCCAGCGATAACTCTTATTCCGACGAACCGACTCCGCCCGCGGTTGACGAGTACTCGAAGGAAGAGCTTCTTTTTATGGAATATGAAGTCGCGGGAATGTATTTGAGCGGTCACCCGATAGATGAATACGAGGATTATATAAAAGCCTCAAAATGCGATAAAATCGGCGATATAATCAATAAAGAGGAAAGTCTTTACAGGGACAAAAGCTCAGCTCACGTTGTATGTATCGTTTCCAAAATGAAAACTCAGGTAACTAAAAATGGCAGAGTAATGGCGTTTGTAAACATTGAGGACAGATACGGAGCTGTAGAGGCGATAGTTTTCCCTGATGTGTTTTCTAAGTCAGGCGCGCTTCTTTCTCAGGGAAGCGTAGTCGAGATATTCGCGACTGTTAACCTTAAAGAGGACGAACCGCCTAAGCTAATATGTAATGAAATCAGAAATGTTGATAAAACCTCCGCTCCCAAAACGGGTTATAATAAGCCGAATTATATAGAGAATACCCGTAAAAAGCCCTCAAAGCTCTATATAAGAATAGATAACCTTGAGGGTGAAAAGTTTAAAAAAGCGTTTAGAGTTCTCGATATTTTTGAGGGAAGAACTCCTGTGTTTTTCTATCTTACCGATACAAAAAAGGAACTTCGAGCGCCCGACAGAATGTGGGTGACTCTTAACGACGTAATGATTAAAGAGCTTAAATATCAACTGGGCGACGAAAATGTCGTTGTAAAATAATATAAGCCGACTCGTTTGAGCCGGCTTTATATTTTGTGACTTATAGTTTTTCGATGTCTTCCTGAGTAACTAAATCAACGCCGTTTTCGGAGAGTACCTTTTCCGCCGCTTCGGGGTCTTCTACTCTCATTACAAAGTAAGCGTATTCCTTGGACTTGGTTACAAAAGCGTACATATAGTCAATGTTGATTTTGTTTTCGGATAAAAGCTCAAGAGCCTTTTTGGTCGCTCCGGGCTTGTCGGGGATTTTAATACCGACAACATTTGTAATCCTTACAATGCACTTGTGGCTTGAAATCGCCTCTTTAGCTTTTTGTGAATCACTGACAATAAGTCTTATTATACCGAAATCCTGAGTATCGGCTACGCACATAGCTCGAATATCGATACCCTGTTCGGATAACGCGTCGACAACCTTTACAACCTGACCCGGTTTATTTGTGGCGAATATAGAAACTTGTTTAATCATAGTGTTGTCCTTTCTTATTTGTTGCCGTAGACCTTACGTTTATCTACGATTCTTACAGCCTTGCCTTCGGAACGCGGAATTGAATCGGGGGAAACAAGGTTGACCGTGGGCTTGATTCCCAAGGCGGATTTAAATTTCTTTTCGAGTGATTTTTCCATTTTGATGATATCGGAAGGTTTGTCTGAGAAATGCTCCTCGTTCATCTCAATATCAACCTCAAAGCTGTCAAGACTGCCGTGTCTGTCAACGATAATCTGATAGTTCGGAGAGTAGTTCTCTTTAAGCAGAACTGTTTCAATCTGGCTCGGGAAGAGGTTTACGCCTCTTACGATAAGCATATCGTCGACACGTCCTAAAGGCTTGCTCATTCTTACGAATGTTCGTCCGCAGGCGCATTTTTCGTGAGTTATAACGCCGATATCCTTTGTCCTGAATCTTAAAAGCGGGAATGCTTTTTTAGTGATTGACGAGAATACGATCTCGCCTTTTTCACCGTCGGGAAGATTTTCGCCAGTTTCGGGATCAATAATCTCAATAATAAAGTGGTCCTCGTTAACGTGCATGCCTTTTTGCTCGCTGCACTCAAACGCGACGCCGGGCCCGCATATTTCGGTAAGACCGTAAATATCGTAAGCCTTTATGTTCAGGCTTTTTTCAATGCTTTGGCGCATTTCTTCTGTCCACGGTTCAGCGCCGAATATACCCGCTTTAAGCGGTAGTTTTGAGGTGTCGATACCTGCTTTAGCCGCGCTTTCACCGAGATACATAGCGTAAGAGGGAGTAGCGCCTAAAATTGTTGAACCGAAGTCCTGCATAATCGTAAGCTGTCTTGATGTGTTTCCCGAGGAAACAGGAATTGTAGTACAGCCGAGCTTGTGCGAGCCTCCGTGGAGTCCCAGACCGCCCGTGAAAAGTCCGTAGCCGTAGGAAACGTGAACCTTGTCCTCTTTGGTAGCTCCGATAGCGGTTAACTGACGCGCTACGCAGGTGTCCCAGATATCCATATCTCCGTCGGTGTAACCTACAACAATCTGCTTGCCTGTCGTTCCGCTTGAGGCGTGAATTCTTGTAACGTCTTCCATAGGAACGGCAAACATTCCGTAAGGATATGTATCTCTTAAATCCTGCTTGCTTGTAAAGGGAAGCTTCTTTAAATCGTCAAGAGATTTAATGTCTTCGGGCTTGATTCCTTTTTCATCCATTCTTTCGCGGTAGAGCGGTACGTTATCGTAAACGTGCTTAACCTGTTCAATCAAATTTTTTGTCTGAATTTCGGTTAGCTTTTCTCTGCTCGCTGTTTCAACTTCGGGGTTGTAGTAATTGTGCATTGGTATTACCTCTTTCTAAGTTTTATTTGGAGTAGTTGAATCCGAGTTCAAATGCTTTTTTGTTTAGCTCAACAAATTTGGGCTTTACAGTTGTTTCTATAGCGTTAATCCATTCGTCATATCCTATGCCGAGATATTTAGCGAGTCGTCCCATAAGAACGATGTTAACCGCCTTTGACGAGCCCGCCTGCTCAGCGAGCGACAGAGCGTCTATTTCATCAACAAAAATATCTTTGCTTTTCAGTTCTTCAAGTATTCCCTCGGGATACTCGGCTGCGCCGATAATTACGGGCATCGGGTCAATTTCCTGAGCGTTAACGACGATTTTTCCGCCTTTTTTGAGGAAAGAAGCGTATCTTGCCGCTTCGAGTTTTTCAAAGGAGATTATGTAATCAGCCTCACCCTCGGTAACGATAGGGGAATACACTTTGTTTTCATCATATTTAACGTATGTAACAACGCTTCCGCCTCGCTGACTCATACCGTGAACCTCGGAAACCTTAACGTCATAACCCTCGGCGGTTAATATATTTCCCAAAAGCTTGCTCGCGAGCAGGCTTCCCTGACCGCCTACGCCGACTATCATTAAACTTGTTGCCATTATTCCTGCACCTCTTTTCCGATTGCTCCGAACGGACATAACTGTGAGCATACGTTACATCCTACGCATTGAGTCGCGTCGATAAACGCCTTGCCGTTTTTGAAGCTTATGGACGGACATCCGAGCTTTAAGCATCTCTTACAGCTCTTGCATTTTTCTTCGTTGACCTTGAGCGGTTTTTCGTGTTTAACATATTTTAAGAGCACGCAAGGTCTTCTTGAAATGATTACGGAAGGCTCGTCGGCAGCGAGTTCCTCCTTGAGAACCTTGTCGCATTGTTCGAGGTTGTACGGGTCAACGACTCTCACGCGGTTAATTCCTATTGAGTGGCAAAGCGCCTCAAGATTAATCTTGCCCGCGGGATCACCCTTGATGTTGTAGCCGGTTGTGGGGTTCTGCTGATGTCCCGTCATACCCGTGATTGAGTTGTCGAGTACGATTACGGTGGAATTTGACATATTATACGCGATATTTATTAAACCTGTTACGCCGCTGTGCATAAAAGTCGAGTCGCCGATTACGCAGACTGTATTCTTTTCGTTATTTGAGGCTTTGTTGAAGCCGTGAAGTCCACTGACTGAAGCGCCCATGCAAAGCGTGGAATCAAGCGCGTTGAGCGGGGGAGCTGAACCCAGTGTATAACAGCCGATATCGCCTAAAACGGTAATTTTGTTTTTAGCGAGCGTGTAGTACATACCTCTGTGAGGACAGCCAGAGCACATAACGGGAGGCCTTACGGGGATTTCGCTGTCCGCCTTTTCAGACTCGGCTTTTTCTCCGAGTAATACTTCCTTGATTGTCTGCTGGCTGAACTCGCCGATGTTTGAGAATAAGCTCTTGCCCTCTACCGTAACGCCGATATTGTTACAATGTGTTTCAATAATCGGATCGAGTTCCTCTACAACAACGAGTCTGTCAACTTTTTGAGCAAAGTCTTTTATCAT
Organism: uncultured Ruminococcus sp.; assembly: GCA_902797225.1. GTDB lineage: Bacteria > Bacillota > Clostridia > Oscillospirales > Acutalibacteraceae > Ruminococcoides. The sequence goes on from CADBSD010000091.1 coordinate 28,042, forward strand.
CTCAACGGGGAGGGGATTAATCATACCGATTTTAAGAATGCTTACATTATCGCCGAAAACTTCCTTTATGTACTGATAGCATGTACCCGCGGTGATTATACCGAGTTTTGTGTCGCCCATTTCAACGCGGTTATACTCGCAGTTCTCAGCGAGCTGCTGCAGCTTTAATGTGCGCTCCTCAACGTAAGGATGACGCTTTACGGCGTTGCCGGGAGTCATAATATATTTCCAGGGCTTTTTCTCATATTTATAGCCCTCAAAATTTTCCCTTTCGCCGATTTCAACGATACTCTGTGAGTGAGCCATTCTTGTGCACATTCTGAACAATACGGGAGTATCATATTCCTCGGAAAGCTTGAACGCGCTCTTTGCAAAGGCGTATGCCTCGGATGAGTCGGCGGGTTCGAGCATAGGAACTTTAGAAGCTATAGCGTAATGGCGTGAGTCCTGTTCGTTCTGGCTGGAGTGCATAGCGGGGTCGTCGGCTACGCAGATTACAAGACCGCCCGTAACTCCCGTGTAGGAAAGCGTAAACAGCGGATCGGCCGCTACGTTAAGACCTACGTGCTTCATACAGCAGCAGCTTCTTTTGCCCGCGAGCGACGCGCCGAAGGCTACTTCCATACCAACCTTTTCGTTTGGAGCCCATTCGCTGTAAACGTCGTCGTATTTTGAGATAAATTCGGTAATCTCCGTTGAAGGAGTACCTGGATAGCTCGAAACAACGTTAACGCCGCCTTCATAAAGACCGCGCGCGACAGCTTCGTTACCAATCATAAGTTTCTTTGTTTTGTTCATAGTTTTGCCTCCTAAGGCTTTTGTTATTGAAAAATATATTGCATATTATTTTATATCATATTATAATGTGTAATATTGAAAGGATTGTTAATATGATAATTGATTTTCACACCCATGTTTTTCCCGATAAAATCGCCGAGAAAACGATTCTTTATTTAATGGAGAAGGGGAGTATACCGTCCTATGGCAACGGAACGCTTGATAATCTGAAAACAAAAATGAAAGAGTCAAAAACAGATATTTCCATAGTGCTTCCGATTTGTACAAAGCCCTCCCAGTTTGAGTCTGTGAACAGATTTGCCGAGTTTTTAAATTCTCAGGATAATATCTTTTCTTTCGGCGGGATTCATCCCGACTGTGAAAACAAGAGAGATAGGCTTGAGTATCTTAAATCCCGCGGCTTTAAAGGAATAAAGCTTCATCCCGATTATCAGGATACCTATATAAACGAGGACAATAGCTTTGAGTTGATAAAAACCGCTGTGGATTTGGATATGTATGTATCAATCCACGCGGGAGTCGACGTCGCTTATCCGAATGATGTTCACTGCACTCCGAAAGAATCCGCGAAGCTTCTTGAAAGAATTTACAACGGAAAAGAAACCGAGCCGCGTATCATATTCGCTCACCTGGGCGGCATAGATTTATACGACGACGTTGAAAAGTATCTCGTCGGAAAGCCCGTTTATTTTGACTTAGCCGTAATTCTAAGCCTTGCCCCGAAGGAGCAGATAGAGAGAATAATCAACAACCACGGCGCGGATAAAATCCTTTACGCCAGCGATTATCCCTGGAGTGAGCTGAAAGATAACGTCAGAATTATGAATTCGCTTAATCTCAGCGACAATCAAAAGGAACTGATTTTTCACAAAAACGCGGAAAAAATTCTGGGTATATAAAATTACACTCTTACTATTTTATAATAAATGCGGACATAATGCAACATTTATTAAGAAATTTTTACATAGTTTATGTTTCCATTGATATTTATTAAACGAGAGAGTGTACAAAAAATTATTTTTGTAAGTCAAAAAAAGTCAAATTGCACTTGATTTTTTACAAATAATGGCTATAATATAATTAGCACTCAAGAAACGAGAGTGCTAATCTACAGTTTCAGGTTATTTTAAGGAGGAATTATATATGACAGTTAAACCATTACTTGACAGAGTTGTTCTCAAGGTTGAGGAAGCCGAGGAAAAAACAGTAGGCGGACTTATCCTTACATCATCAGCTCAGGAAAAGCCCCAGTTCGCTACGGTAGTTGCTGTAGGCCCGGGAGGAGTTGTTGACGGCGAGAAGGTTGAAATGTACGTAAAGGTTGGCGATAAGGTTATCGCTTCCAAATACGCGGGTACAGACGTTAAGCTTGACGGCGAGGAGTTCACAATTGTACGCCAGTCCGATATCTTAGCGACTGTAGAATAATTCTAATTTAGAAATAAATTTTGTGGAGGTAAAATTATGGCTAAACAAATCGCATACGGCGAGGACGCTCGTAAAGCTTTAAAAAGCGGTATCGACCAGCTCGCTGATACAGTTAAAATTACATTAGGCCCCAAGGGCAGAAACGTAGTTCTCGATAAAAAATTCGGAGCTCCGCTTATTACAAACGACGGTGTAACAATCGCCAAGGAAATCGAGCTTGACGATCCGTTTGAGAATATGGGCGCTCAACTTGTTAAAGAAGTATCTATAAAGACAAACGATGTAGCGGGCGACGGTACTACAACCGCGACTTTACTCGCTCAGGCGTTGATTACAGACGGTATGAAGAACGTTACAGCGGGCGCTAACCCGATGATTCTTAAAAAGGGTATTGCTAACGCCGTAGACGTTGCCGTAGAAGCTCTTAAGGAAAACAGCACTCAGGTAAGCGGTTCAAAGGATATCGCCAGAGTAGCTACAGTTTCCTCAGCTGACGAGTTTATCGGAAACTTAATCGCGGAGGCTATGGAAAAGGTAAGCACAGACGGCGTTATCACCGTTGAGGAGAGCAAGACCGCCGAAACCTACAGCGAGGTTGTCGAGGGTATGATGTTCGACAGAGGATATATCGCTCCTTATATGGTAACAGATACTGAAAAAATGGTTGCTGAGCTTGATGAGCCGTTGATTCTCATTACAGATAAAAAAATCAGCTCCATTCAGGAGCTTCTCCCGATTCTCGAGCCTGTAGCCAAGAGCGGCAGAAAGCTTCTTATTATTGCCGAGGACGTTGAGGGCGACGCTCTTACAAACCTAGTGCTCAATAAGCTCAGAGGTACATTAAACAGCGTAGCTGTTAAAGCTCCCGGCTTTGGCGACAGACGTAAGGAAATGCTCCAGGATATCGCAACTCTTACAGGCGGTACTGTAATTACTTCCGAGCTCGGCTTAGAGCTTCAGGACGTAACTATAGACCAGCTCGGCACAGCGCGCCAGGTTAAGGTAGATAAAGAGAATACAATTATCGTAGACGGCGCGGGCGACCAGGAAGCTATAAAGGCCAGAGTTTCTCAGATTCGTTCACAGATTGAAACTACAACCTCTGATTTTGACCGTGAAAAGCTCCAGGAGCGTCTTGCTAAGCTTGCTGGCGGCGTAGCGGTTATCAAGGTCGGCGCGGCTACAGAAATCGAAATGAAAGAGAAGAAGCTCCGTATCGAGGACGCTCTCGCGGCTACAAAGGCTGCCGTTGAGGAAGGCGTCGTAGCGGGCGGCGGTATCGCTCTTATGAATACGATTCCCGCTGTAGAGAAATACATCGAAACTCTTAGCGGCGACGAGAAAACAGGCGCTCAGATTGTACTCGGCGCTTTGGAAGCTCCGCTTCGTCAGATTGCTTCAAACGCGGGCTTAGAGGGTTCTGTAATTGTCGAGAACATTAAGAAATCAGGTAAGGCAGGCTACGGCTACAACGCTCTCACCGAGGAATACACCGATATGGTAGAGGCAGGTATTGTAGATCCCGCCAAGGTAACCCGTTCGGCTATTCAGAACGCTTCTTCCGTAGCGGCTATGGTGCTCACAACTGAGTCGCTTGTCGCTGACATAAAGGAAGAGAATCCCGCTCCTATGGCTCAACCCGATATGGGCGGAATGTATTAATCTAATAGGTAATACAATAGTTAAGGCAGGCACATTTGTTTGTGCCTGCCTTTAATGCTTTTATTAAAATTCTAATTTAGAAATAAAATCGTCTATTTTCTTTTCGTTTTCTTCGCTCGGTTTATCCTTAGGGTCGATCAGACTGAGCGTCGCTTTAAAATCTTTTATTTGTAAATATTTTTTCAGTTTTTCAATTGATTTTTTCGCGCCGCCGCCCATAGAACAGGCGAATACGGCGAAAGCTTTGTCGGAGATACTCTCTTTGTTTTCTTTAATAAATGATTTAATAGGCGGAGTGAAATTACTTGCCCATACAGGGTATCCGAATACTATTAAATCATATTTATCCGCGTTAAAATTGTAGGGGAGAAGCTTGGGGGTATCTCCCATAAAGGCGCTTTTTCCTCCCCATATAAACTTTCTGAATCCTTTGTCGGGGTATGTTTTTTGGGGTTTTATTTCTATTAAGTCAGCGCCTGCTTTAAGGGCGATTTTTTTCGCGGCGTACTTAGTGTTACCGCTCATAGAGTAAAACACAATCGCTGTTTTCATATTATTTCTCAAAGCCTTTCCGCTTGTTATAAATCAGTGTAATTAATACTAAAACTCAGATTTTACATCTCTTAAAAACAGCTTTTCGAGCTCGTCCTTTATATCCTTTCCGTTAAACAGTACATTATACACACCGTTAACAATCGGAACGTCAACATTATTTTTATCCGCGAGTTTTTTCAGTGCCTTTGAGGTCATAACGCCCTCGGCAAGCTTTTCAAACCTAATACCCTTGGCTAAGTCCTCACCGTATTTTCTGTTATGACTCCACGGGGAAAATAGGGTAGCTTCATAATCGCCCAAATGACAAAGTCCGTATGCGCTCATCTCTGAGCCTCCGCAGGCTTTAATAAGACGGCTGATTTCTCTTGTGCCTCTCGACATTAACGCGCCTTTTAGTGATGTCATATTCAGTCCGTCGAGTATTCCCGCGGCTATACCTATAACATTCTTAGCGGCAGCGCCGAGCTCGTTACCGATTAAGTCAGTTCCTATGTAAAATCTTATTAAATCGGAGGTGAAAGCGTTAACCAGCTTTTCTTTTACTTCCTGATTTTTACTGTCGATTACCATACAGTTAGGTATACCTCTGACATAATCCTGAGGATGTCCGGGACCAACCCAGACGGCTACGGGAGTTTTATTTATATCTACAAATTCTTCCATAACCTCTGAAAGCCTTTTACCTCTTTCGACGTCAACGCCTTTCATACAAAGCACAAAGGTCTTACCGTCAAGATTATATTTGCTTATTTCTTTCATATAATCTCTCAAATGCTGAGAGGATATGGAAATAATGATTACTTCGGCTCTGTTTACGGCGTATTCGAGGTCGCTTGTGACTTCTATTGATTCGGGAAAGGTGAGATAGTCGTTTTTGTGAGTTTCGTAAAGCTGTCTGAAATCGGGCGCGCTTTCAAGCCCGCGTGAAACAACCTCGTTTCCGATTTTATCGAGATACCAGGCAATACAGCTGCCCCAGCGTCCTGTACCTAAAACTGATATTTTCATATTAAGCTCCAAAAATAAAAATAAAAAGCCCGCCTGTTCGAAAGCAATGTGTAATAACCTGTCTACCAATGGACAGGTGGGTGCCTCCTTTTTGTTTTAGTACTCCCAACGTTCCTAACGGAGAGGTCTGCACACCGCAAAAAGAGTCCGGCTCCCGATTTAAAAGTTGTAGGGTTATTTTAATTGCATACTCGAGACAGGCAGGAACATCACTAATTATAAAACATATCGTTAAAGCGTTCTTCGAAAATATTCGAAAGTCTACGCCTGAGTTCATAATCCTCAACCTCGGCGAGCTGTTCTTCATTATCTACATAAACAGACTGGAGAATTGTGTATTCGCCGCTGTCGTTGAGCATATCTGTTTTATCCTCGTACACAGGCATTAGAGCGAAATAACGATTGTCATTTTCTTCAATTTGGTCAAGTATTTCAAAATTATGTTCAATTCCGTTCTCGTCAATCAAGGTGATGAGATCGGGTGAAAAAGAATTATCCATACTGTCCTCCTGATTTCTATATATAATTTTACACTACTTAACCCGTTTCGTCAAGCACATTCTTTGGTTAAAATCACAAAATTAATAGTTTTTTTTTACTAACTTCTAAAAAACTGTTGACAATTTATAATTATGTGTTATTATGTACTTAAGACAAAAGAGAAGAGAAAGTTTTGATTACTCCATAAAATTACCTAAAAAGCCGACGGTTTATACCGTCGGTTTTTTCATTTCTTACATAAAACAATATTATTGTAAAAAAAACTTGAATTATTTGTTTTTTTGAGCTATAATTTTTTAGATGTATTAATGTGGAATATTGTTGTATAGTATTGTTGTATAATATATTTTTAGATAAGGATTTGGAGGAGACTATGCTGCTTCCATTTGAAGAACTTCCTAAGGAATTTCGAAATGACGCTGTAAAAAAATATTATAACATACTTAAAGAGAAAAAACGCAGTATAATAGTTAAAAGAGTTTTTGATATTGTTTTGTCCGTTCTTTTAATTATTATACTTCTTATACCTATAATTATACTTGCTTTAGCCGTTAAGCTGACGTCGCGAGGTCCGATTCTCTATAAGCAGGTTAGAGTAACAACCTATAATAAAAAGTTCAAAATCTATAAATTCAGAACTATGGTTGAAAACGCTGATAAAATGGGCGCCTTAGTTACCTCGCTCGGCGATAACAGAATAACAAAAATTGGTCATTTTTTAAGAAAATACCGTCTTGATGAGCTGCCTCAGATTTTTAATGTGCTTAAAGGCGAGATGAGCTTTGTGGGGACGCGCCCTGAGGTTCCGAAGTATGTGGACCGTTATACGCCTGTTATGTATTCAACTCTTTTGATGCCGGCGGGAATAACAAGTCTTGCCAGTATCAAGTTCAAAAACGAGGACAGAATGCTTGAAACCAGCACAAATATAGACGACGATTATATTTCTATCATTTTGCCGAAAAAAATGCACTATAATATATTGTATATAAAATCTTTCGGCTTCAGGAACGACCTTTATTTAATGTTTAAAACTGTAAAAGAAGTTCTTTTCCATTAAGTTTTAGTTTTTTATCGGGAGGTGAGATAAATGACGCGGTTTAAGGAATTACTGAAAAATCCTTCAAAATTCAGAATAAGCTATCTTGTTGTGCTTTTCTTTTGCAACATAGCGTTTATTCAGATTCCCGCATACGTTTGTCTTGTCTTTTTGTTCTTTTGGGGAGTATATCTTGTTTACAGAAAAATAGTTAAAGACAAATGCTTCGACAGGTTAAGATTCGGACTTTGGATAGTCGCTTTTATCGCGGTGAATCTTCTGACAATGCTTATAAACATTTCTATGAGCTTTTTTTATAACATTGTGATTCTGCTTCATATAAGCATTTGCTTCTTTATTTTTTACGGTATACATACCGAGAAGGGACTTAACTCAAAAGCTGAATTGTATAAGGTCTGCAAATTTATTATTTACGCTACGTCGATATTTGGCGCGCTGGGCTTTATACTTATGATGTCCAATGTTAAATTTGAGTGGATGTGGATAAAGTTCATAATCTTTGAAAACAGATACACAGGCGTTTATATCAACCCGAATATCCTCGGTTTTATCTCGGTAGTATCTATTGTATGCTGTCATCTCTCTATGAAACCTGATTTTCTTATAAAGGCCAAGAGAACGAGAATAAGCCGTATTTGGATTGCGATATGCCTAAGCGTTGATTTATTCTCGCTTCTGCTTTGCGATTCAAACGCTTCATTTACACTATTTGTATGTTACGTTATTTTTACGCTTATTTTTATTTATTTCTCAAGCTCGGCGAGAATGAAAAAACGTCAGTTCTTTATTAAGTCTGTAGCGGTTTTAGTGGCTGCGGTTTATGTTGTTTTTACCGCGTTTATGGTTAGAACGATTTGCCAGAGAGGTTTTTCACATCTTGTAAAAACGAACACCCTCGATAAAGTCGCCGTAAAGACTATTAACGAAATAACCAGCGGAGAAGCAATTACATTTAATCATGTAAATAAAAATATAGACAGCGGACGTCTTAAGCTTATAAAAGAGAGCTTTAAACTGTTCCAGTTATCTCCCGTATTCGGAATAAGCAACGGTAATATTATAGAATACAGCCAGAAATATCTAAACGGAACACTAAGCTTGAGTTACCATAACAGCGATATACATAACGGGTATCTAACGATTATAGTTTCAACGGGAGTCGTCGGATTCTTGATTTTCGCCGTATGGGGGCTTAAATTCGGCAAACATATTGTCTTTAACCTCTTTAAGCGGCAAAACGCTGGTTCGCAGGATATTCTGCCGTGTCTGTTCGCGTTCTGTTGCGGATATCTTGTTTATTCGCTTTTTGAGAAAGCGCTTTTATATGATATAAGTTTTATGGTAATGTGGTTCTGGTATATGCTGGGAATGACGAGCGTATATCTTAACAAATATGAACCGCTTGTCGGCTCGCATTATATGCTGAAAAAGTACCGTATACCGCGCCATTTGATATAGATTTACTATTGTAAAAAAATAATAATTGTTTTATAATATACCGTAAGGAAGCTTACGGTATATTTTTTTGCTAATAAAAGAAAACTTTTTGTGAATAATACTATCGGTGATATATATGAAGTTTTTTATACAACGTGATAAAACTGTCGGAGAAAAACTTTTTATAGTTTTTGACGAACAGGGCAGAGAAAAATACTTTGTCACAGGCTCTAAAAATACCTGTTTTATCTCCGATACAAAAGAACGTGTGCTTGTAAAAATTCACAGGCTTCCTTTACCCGCGTTAAAAGCGTTTTCTATTTCTTCAGGCAATTACAATATCAAATTTTTTGTAAATACCAGTTCTAAAACCCCGTCGTGTTATTTCTTCGGAAATTCGTGGCTTATCAGAGGCGATATTTTAACAAATACCTTTGATGTTATCGATTCTGATAATTCTCTTGTCGCGAGTCATCGTGTCAGCTTTTCGGAGAAAAAGGGATATGAGCTGGAGATAATAAGCGAGCACAACGAGCTGTTCTGTATAGCTACGGCTGTTTGTGTAGATATTGAAGCTAAAGTTGGAGAAGCTAAACCGCTTAAAATGTGTAAATCATAGGAAACTTGACAACGCGCGTAATAAAAAGATATAATTAACGCGATATCGTGTAGTTCATTACACGTGTATGAATTATGCGGTATCGCCCGAATAAACCATTGGAGGTAACTATGGATAAACTACTTGAAATACTAAGCGAGAACAGCAGTTTTACGCCTAAGGAGCTCGCCCTTATGCTCGGCGAACCCGAGGATTATATCAACGCTCAGATAAAAGAATATGAGCAGAGCGGAGTAATCAAAGGTTATCAGGCGATAGTTGACTGGGAAAAGGTTCCAGACGCTGGCGTAACCGCGATTATTGAGCTAAAGGTAACTCCCCAGAAAGAAAAGGGATTTGATGAAATCGCCAAGAGAATTATGGCTTTTGAAGAAGTTACCTCAATGTACTTAATGGCGGGTTCTTTCGACTTTTCCGTAATGGTAAAAGGAGCGACAATGCAGGAGGTTGCATCTTTCGTAGCGCGTAAGATTTCCTGCGTTGAGGGTATAAACGCTACCGCGACGCACTTTATGCTTAAAACATATAAAATCGGCGGCTTAAGCTTTGTCGATGAAGATGAACCCGACAGGAGGAGTATGATCCTGTGATTGATTATCAGAACTATCTTAATGATAAAATTAAACAGGTAAAGCCCTCGGGAATCAGAAAGTTCTTTGACATAGCCGTAGAAATGGATAACGTAATTTCCCTTTCAATCGGCGAGCCTGATTTTAAAACGCCGTGGCATATTCGCCACGCGGGTATAAGATCACTCGAAAAAGGTCAGACGTGGTACACACCTAATAAAGGCTTTATTGAGCTGAGAAAAGAGATAAGCAACTATTATAAACGCCGCTTTAATGTTGAGTACAATCCCGATACAGATGTGCTTGTAACTGTCGGCGGAAGCGAGGCTATCGACCTTGTTTTCAGGACTCTCGTAAATGAAGGCGACGAGGTGCTTATTCCCGAGCCGGCGTTTGTGTGCTACAGACCTCTTACATATATGGCGGGCGGAAAACCTGTTGTTATCGAAACGAAAGCTAAAAACAACTTTAAGCTCACCAAAGAGGAGCTTGAAGAAGCTATAACTCCAAATACAAAAATTCTCGTATTACCTTATCCCAACAACCCTACAGGCGCGATTATGGAGCGTGAGGATTTAGAGGCAATACGTGAAACTATTATCAAAAATGACCTTCTGGTTATATCTGACGAAATATACGGCGAGCTTACCTACGGAAACCGTAACCACGTAAGTATAGCCGAGCTTGACGGTATGAAGGAAAGAACCGTTGTTGTAAGCGGTTTTTCAAAGGCTTACGCTATGACGGGCTGGCGTCTTGGTTACGCTTTAGGGCCCTGTGATATAATCGGACAGATAACAAAGCTTCACCAGTACGGAATTATGTCGTCGCCGACTACCGCTCAGTACGCGGCTATAGAGGCGCTGAAAAACGGCGATAAGGACGTCAGCGATATGAGAAGCGACTACGATATGCGTCGCCGTCTTATTGTCGGAAAGCTAAACGAAATCGGACTCACCTGCTTTGAGCCGCTCGGAGCGTTCTATACGTTTCCGTGTATTGAGTCCACAGGACTTACAAGCGACGAGTTCGCCACACGTCTTGTGCGTGAGAAAAGAGTAGCGGTTGTACCGGGAACGGCGTTCGGCGAGTCGGGCGAGGGGTTTGTGCGTATTTCCTACGCACAGTCGCTTAAGAATATTAAAAAGGCGTTAAAGCGGATAGAAGAATTTGTAGAGGAAGTAAAAAATGAAAGTAAAGGTTAAAGCTCCCGCTAAAATCAATCTTTCACTCGACGTATTAAGACGCAGACCTGACGGTTATCACGACGTAAGTATGGTTATGCAGGCTGTAAGTCTGTACGATTACGTGACGGTCGAAACTACGGATACTAAGGGTATCGAAATATTATGCGATTATCCCGATGTTCCCTGCGATAAACGCAATATTGTTTATAAATGCGCCGAGGCGTTCTTCAACTATACTAAAACAGAAAACCGCGGAATAAAAATCACTATTGAGAAAAACATTCCGACACAGGCGGGACTCGCGGGCGGAAGTGCTGACGGAGCGGCGGTTATAGTCGCCTTGAATAAAATTTTTTCTACATATCTGAAAGAGGACGAGCTTTGTGAAATCGGAGCTAAAATCGGCGCGGATATTCCGTTTTGTATTGTAGGCGGTACAAAGCTTGCGAGCGGAACAGGCACAGACTTAAAAAATATGATAAGTATGCCCAGGTGCAATATCGTAATCTGTAAACCCGACTTTTCGGTAAGTACCGCAGAGGCGTACTCGAGAATCGACAGCGCTAATCTCAGTCATCCCGAGTTTACCTCAGAAATGGTGAAAGCGATTTACGCTCGTGATATCTATATGGTAACGACGTCTATGCTCAATGATTTTGAAATCGCTCTGGATTTGGACGGGATAAACGATATCAAAAGGATTATGCTTAAAAACAAAGCCCTGGGCGCTTGTATGAGCGGTTCGGGTTCAGCGGTATTCGCCGTATTTAATAATCTGAAAAAAGCTGAGAAGTGTATGAAACAGCTTTTTGAAAACTATAATAAAGTTTTCCTCTGTGAACCGCTTAAAAGCGGTTGCGAGGTAATTGATTAAACTATTAAAACCTGCCAATAATTCTGTTACACAGAGTTAAGGCAGGTTTTAATTATGAAGACTTTTATGAAATCAGTATTTATCGCAATGATTATTTGCGTTATTTTTTCTATGATACCTTTTAACGCGGGATGTAAAAACTTAAGCCGTGATGTTTTCAGACTTCATATTCTCGCGAATTCAGACTCAAAAGCAGATCAGGCTTTAAAAATCAAGGTTAGAAACAGCGTATTAAAATATACAAATACGATGTATAAAAACGCTAAATCAAGACAGGAGGCGGAAAAACTCACCGCCGACAGCCTTCAAAAAATTGCCGATATAGCAAGACAAAGGGTATATGAGGAAGGGTACGATTATCCCGTAAAGGCTCAAATAACACATATGTATTTTAATACAAGGTATTACGATAAGGTAACAATGCCCTCGGGTTTTTACAACGCGCTGAGAATAACTATCGGTAAAGGCGAGGGGCATAACTGGTGGTGCGTTATGTATCCGTCGCTTTGTGTTGGTTCAAGCACTGATTATAATGCTTTAAAAGAAAATACGGATTCTCAGGAATACGATATTATGACAAGCGGAAATTATAAGTTTAAATTTAAAGCCGTAGAATATTTTGAAAAAATTTGTTCTTTTTTCTCTTAGTACCATTTTTAGGACATTAAATATGATAGAATAGAATCATATTATAAAGGAAGTGAGAAAATGCTTCAGTTTATTCTTGGAAAAAGCGGCAGCGGAAAAACCACCGAAGCGGTTAATATATTAGCAAAGAAGCGGAAAGCAGTGGATAATAAGCTTTTGATGCTCGTTCCCGACCAGAGCTCTTTCGAAACAGAAACGACATTTCTTGAGGTTTTAGGACCGAAGCTTTCGAGAGATGTTCTTGTGTTCGGCTTTTCCAGACTTTGCGATTATGTATTTAACAAAACAGGGAAAATCCCCGAAAACATTATAGACGACGGAATACGAAGAATTATTCTGAGCAGGGCGCTTGACGAAACGGTTGACAAGCTAGATGTGTTTTCTTCCTCAAAGGTGAAAAAATCCGCGCTTGAGCTGATGATACATTCTCTTAAAGAATGTAAAAAGAATAATATAAGCGCTGAGATGCTTGAGAACGCGACGGATAAAATCGAGAATGATACTCTGAAAAAGAAGCTTTCGGAAACAGCGCTTGTTTTAAGCGCGTACGAAGCGTTGCTATCGGAGTCTTATGTCGATCCGCTGGAGAATTTAAACAGACTTAAGGATATACTGGAAGCCGAAAGGCTTTTTGAGGGTTATACGATTGTTGCCGATTCATTCTCAGGTTTTACATATCAACAACTTGAGATTATCCGAGTCCTTATGAATCAGTGTAAGGATTTTTATATCACGATAAATATAGATATTGATTTCAAAAACGAGGAGTTTTTTGAAACTACAAACCGTACAAGAAAACTGATTAAACGGCTCGCTCAAAACAACGGGATCGAAATCTCCAAGGACATTATTCTCGATGTTTTTTTGCGTTCCGATAAAAAGGATATTTCTTTTTTAGAAAATAATGTTTTAAGAATCACAAATTATAAATTTGAAGAAACGTCTGAAAATATTGAAACCTACGAGGCGTTTGATATTTACGACGAAGTCAACTTTGTCGCGCGTAGAATCAAAAGTTTTGTAGTTGATAACGGCTATAAATACAACGAAATCGCGATTATCGCCAGAGAGATTTCTTCCTACAGCGGTATATTGGACGCTGTGCTCGAAAAATATGAAATACCTTGTTTTATGGACGTTCCGAGAGATATTTTTACAAAACCTGTTATTCGTTTTGTAACAGGAGTTCTGGATATCGCGCTTAATAATTTTGACAGAGATGTACTGCTTTCTACACTGAAAACAGGATTGTTCAAGCTCAGTGATACTCAAATCGCTGATTTTGAGAATTATGTGTTTACATGGAACATTGACCGTTCCGATTTTAAAAAGGAATTCAAAAATAATCCCGCAGGATTTGAAGTCCAAAAGGATTATGATACCGTAAAACTGAAAGAAATTGAAAGTACAAGAAAATACGTTGTTGAGCCGCTGCTTGAATTTTCGGCTTCCTGTAAAGATACTAGCGCTGTAGAAATTTCAAAATCCATTTATAAGCTTATTAAAACGTTTAATATTGAAAGCTCCGTAGACGAGCTTTACGATAAGCTTGAAGCTCAGGGATTATTGTTTGAGGCTTGTGAGGAAGTCAGGGTTTACAACCTTATGATTGACTCGCTGGAAAAGCTCTGCGCCGCTTTAGGCGATAAAACAGTTTCACTGAAAAAATACAAGGAGTATCTCGATTATAAGCTTTCGGATATTAAGCTCAGCGATATTCCGCGTTATCAGGACCAGATAAGCGTTTCAGTCGCTGACAGGGTACGTATAAGCGACGCGAAGGTCGTTTTTATCATCGGCGCCGTAGACGGAGTCTTTCCGCTTGTTCCAAAAATCCCGGGTGTTTTCTCGGAGAACGAAAGACGTATTCTTGTTGAAAATGACATTCCTTTTACAGATAATTCAGAACAGCTCGCGGCTCACGAAAAATACCTTATTTATTGCGCTTTGACCTGCGCGAGCGATAAGCTTATTGTGTCCGCGTATCACAGTAGTTTTTCGGGAGAGAGCTTCGAGCCGTCCGTTATTTTTAACGATGTAGCTAATCTTTTTCCTAACAGAAAAACAAGCTCATATTTCGATTATAACGAGGTAAACGAGCTTTACTCAAAACAGCAGGCTTTTGAGTATCTTTCCAGAAATTATAATCTCAATAATAATTATACAAACGCGCTTAAACATTATTTTAACAGCGATAAGGATTTTGCGGACAATCTTTCCAAGGTCGAATATACGGTGGAAAACAAGCCCTTTAGAATCAAAGACAAGGAAATAAGCGAGAAGCTTTTCAGGAAGGATATGAACGTATCCGCTTCACAGATTGAGAATTATAATCTTTGTCCGTTCCAATATTTCTGTAATTACGGGTTAAAAGCCAAGGATAGGAAACAGGCTTCTATAGACAGTATTCAGTTCGGAAATATAGTTCATTATTTTTTGGAGAAATTTCTGCAAAAGAATAATAAATCTGTTCTTAACAGTCTGACCGATATTGATATAAATAAATCAATTGATGAAATACTCCTTGAATACGCAGAGGATACCTTTGGAGGTCTGGAGGATAAAACCGATAACTTCAAAGCGATTTTTGAACGACTGAAAATAAATATATTCGCTCTTGTTAAAGAACTGATTCGCCAGCTGATGTACTCTGATTTTATACCTGTTGATTTTGAGCTTGGTATCGGCGATGATGGAGAGATTCCCGCTTATAAAATACCGATTGACAGCGAGAGAAGCGTAAGCGTCAGAGGATTTATCGACCGTGTGGATATCTACGATAAAAATGATAATGAAAGCTATATACGAATTGTCGATTATAAAACGGGCAATAAGGTTTTTAAGCTTTATGAGATTTTTTACGGTATTAATCTCCAGATGCTTTTGTATCTAAGGTGCGTAAGCAAAAACGGAAAAGAATACTTTAAAAAAGATTTAATTCCCGCGGGTGTATTATATATGCCCTCGGCAGTTAAGGATATTGACGGCGACAAATACACTACCGAGGATAAAATCGCCTCCCAGCTTGATCAAAATTTCCGTATGAACGGTCTTGTTCTTAACGACGCGGAAGTTATTGAGCATATGGACAAGCTCGGAAAGTTTATTAAGCTCTCCAAAAAAACGCAGGACGGAATGTATTCAGATACCGTCGCTTCTTTCGAGCAGTTTCAGCAGATTTTTAAACATCTCGATTATACTGTAAGAAAAATGGGCGAGGAGTTGCTAAGCGGAAACATACAGGCAAATCCCGTCAAGGGAGCGGTAGACGGCTGCGCTTACTGTCCGTATGACAGTGTTTGTTGTCATACTTACGATGATGATTATAAGTTTATTAAGGATTTAACCCCAAAGGAATTATATAAGGAGATTGAGAAAGGAGATGAGCAAGGTGGCTGATATGAACTGGACGAAAGCGCAGCAAAACGCGATTAATTCCAGAAACGGCTCTGTGCTTGTTTCCGCCGCGGCGGGCTCGGGTAAAACCGCCGTTCTGGTTCAGAGAATAATAGACTCTGTCACCGATAGGGAAAACCCTGTGTCGATTGATAGAATGCTGATTGTCACCTTTACAAGAGCCGCGAGCGCTGAAATGCGCGCGCGTATTGAAGCGGCGCTTAATAATCTTCTTAAGAAAGACCCGTATAATAAATATCTCCTGCGCCAAAAACAGCTTTTATACAGTGCCAAAATTTCCACAATCGACGGTTTTTGTACGGATTTTGTTCGTCAGTATTTTTACAAGCTAGGTATTCAGAGCGATTTCAGAATAGCCGACGACGGCGAGCTTAATATTCTGCGCTCAAAGGCGCTCGACAATACGCTCGAAAAGTTTTACAGTGAGAATAATCCCGTTTTTAAAAAGCTTGTTAATTCTACCTGTACGTTAAGAAACGACGATAATCTTAGAAATCATATTTCTAATACATATAGTTTTCTAACTTCAATTCCTTTTATGGATAATTGGATGAATAAAATGCTTTCTCTTTACGGTGATATTCCGTTCAATAAAACACCGTATTTTGAGTATATAATTAAATACGCGGGCGAATGTGTTTCCTATTGTTTCGGGCTTATTAATATGGCGCTGGATTATCTTGATAAGGACGAGTTTTTAACAGAAGCTCAGATTCAGAAAATCTACGATATGCTCAAAGAAGATAAAGCCGTATTTGACGATATTTTTAAAGCTATTAATTCAGGCGGTTGGGACGATATCAGAGAAGCGGTTGAGAACGCCTCCTTTAAAAGGTTTCCCACTATTAAAGGCTCGGCTGACGATAATTACAAGGAGATTATTAAAAACCTTAGAGATAATTATAAATCCGAAATTAAAAAGCTTGAAGCGCTGTTTTCTAAGGATTTTAACGCTGTAAACAGCTCAACTAAGGAGCTGTATCCGATTATAAAAGTATTTTTCGAGTGTGTAAAATCTTTCAGAGCTGAGTTCAAAGCCTTAAAAGCGGAAAAAAATGTGCTGGATTTCGCGGATATTGAAACGCTTATGATAGAGCTTCTATGCGAAAACAAAAACGGAAAAATCGAGTTTTCCGATATTTCCGAGGAAATAAGCGATATGTTCGACGCTATTATGGTTGACGAGTTCCAGGATATTAATGAGGTTCAGGACTTGCTTTTCAGAGCGGTAAGCCGTGACAAAAACAATATCTTTGTTGTAGGCGACGTTAAACAGAGTATATACGGATTCCGTCAGGCTAAGCCCGAAATCTTTCTCGGATATAAAAACCAGTACAGTGTTTATAATTCTAATTACGAAATATATCCCGCTAAAATAATACTTGATAAAAACTTCAGAAGCCGACTGGGAATAACGGAAGCTTGTAATTTTATTTTCTCAACCTTGATGTCCAAAGACGTCGGCGGACTTGAATATACCGACGAGGAACGGCTTGTATGCGGAGCTTCTTATCCCGAAAATGAAAGCCCCAATATGGAAATGATGCTTATAGATTCCTCAAAGGTCGATTTAGAGAACAACGAAACAGAGCTTGGACTTGAAGCGCGTACAGTCGCCGACAAGATTTATAAGCTGATTTTCGAGGAAAAGCTTAAAGTGAAAGGGAACAACGGCGAAAGGGTAGTTACTTACGGCGATATAGCGATACTTCTCAGAAGCCCGAAGGGTGAAACCAGACGCGCCGTAACATTTGTAAATGAATTGAATCAAAGCGGTATTCCTACAATTTCAGAAGAAAAGAACAGTTTTTTTGATATGCCCGAGGTAAAAGTATTAATTAACTTTATGAGCATAATTGATAATCCTGTTCAGGATATTCCTTTGTTATCAGTGCTTATGAGTCCTATGTTCTCCTTTTCCGCGGATGACGTCGCGAAGCTTCGTATCAGTGACAGAAAATCTCCTCTGTATATAGCTCTGAAAAACAGCAGAGATGAAAAATGCGTAAAGTTTATAGAATTGTTAGAAAAGCTCAGAACGCTTTCGGTCACGACTACGGTTGACAGGTTAATAACAATTATCCTGAGCGCAACGGGATTTGACTGTATAGCAATGGCAGGGGATAAATATAATGTGAATAATATTTATCTGCTCCAGAGCTACGCCCGCTCCTACGCTGAAAACGGCTACAAAACGCTTACCGCTTTTATGAATTACATAAACAGAATGAAAGAAAAAGGGACTGTTTTGAATTCGGTAAGCGATATTAACGATTCGAGCCGTAACGCCGTCAGGGTTATGAGTATCCACGCCAGTAAAGGCCTGGAGTTTCCCGTATGCTTTATCTGCTCAACTTCCACAAAGTTCAATTTAAAAGATACAAGCAACGACCTGGTGCTTAACAGCGACAACGGTATCGGTTTAAAAATAAAAGAGGATATAATAAAATACGATACAACACAGCGCAAGATTCTTTCGCTTATGCAGAAGGATATTATGATTTCCGAGGAAATGAGAATTCTGTATGTCGCGCTCACAAGAGCGAAGGAACGGTTGATTATAACCTCCGTTAACAAAGAACCGAAGAATTATCTTTCCAATCTCGAGAGTAAAATCGCGTCTTATCCCATATCCTCCTACGTTGTTAAAAATATGAACTCCTACAGTGATTGGCTTTTCTCCTGTGCTCTTTCTAATCCGAGCTGTAATATCCGCGTTAACAGCGAGCCTGACTATACTTACTATAAGGACAGCTACAGGCCGTGGAAAGTACAGATTGTTGATGATGAAACCGAGGCGGAGAAAGAACACGAATCTGAAAGCGAGCCTGAACCCGTAGAAGAAAACACCGAGATTAACGAGGACTTTTTGAACGAGTTTATCTCAAGAGTTAATTTTGATTATAAAAACAAGCCCCTTTCCTCGCTTCCGCAAAAGGTAAGCGCCTCGGAATTTTCGCACAGGGACAACGGTGTTTTTAATAAAATACTACGAAAACCGTCTTTTATGGACGACGATGACAAGAGCGGAGCGGAAAAGGGAACAGCCTTCCACAATTTTATGGAGCGATGCGATATAAAGAACGCGGTTGAAAATTGTGAAAAAGAAGCGCGAAGGCTTTGCGAAAGCGGTTATTTAACAAAACGACAGGTTCAGCTTCTTGATTACGAAAAGCTCGAAAAATTCCTCTCGGGTAAGCTTATATCACGTGTGTTATCGAGCGGCGAATACTACCGCGAATTTCAGTTCACCGTAAAAATTGACGCCTCTGACTATAACCCCGAGTTGAAAGAAAGCTTTCCCGATGAAAAAATCGTTATGCAGGGAGCTGTCGATTTGGTGTTTATCGAAAACGGCGAAGCCGTTATTGTCGATTATAAAACCGACAGGGTAAAGGAGCTCTCCAAATTAGCCGAGCTTTATCATAAACAGGTTGAGCTGTACAAAAGCGCGATTGAAAAGTGTACTGACTATAAGGTTAAGGAAATAATAATTTACTCGGTACATCTGAACAAAGAAATCATTATGTAAAACAGGAGCGGCATTATTCGCCGCTCCTGTAATTATTTGGTAAGTATTATTCTATTTTGCTGTCGCAGTAATCACAGAAGAAACCGCCGTTTTTTTCGTAAGTGTTTCTCGGTAAATAGAACTGCTGCGGGTCGTTAGTGATACATTTCTCGTTAGGACATTTCGAGTTTTTCTTAATTATCGGGTCGGGAGTGCTGAAAGTAAACGCGCCCTCAGGTCTTAATAGAAGAACAATAAGCGCCATTCTTCCGTACATTCCGTACTCCGCCTGTTTGAAATAGCAGGCTCTCGGGTCGTCGTCGACCTCAATCGCGATTTCGTCTACTCTTGGGAGCGGATGAAGAATAATCAAATCCTCTTTCGCGAGCTTTAGTTTTTCCGAGTCAAGCACAAAAACGCCCTTTTGCTTTTGATATTCCTCGTCGTTTATGAATCTTTCTCTTTGGATTCTTGTCATATAGAGTACGTCGAGCTGAGCGATAGCGTCCTGAAGATTATTGACCTCGGTATACTCGCAGCCCGCGTTATCCATAATATCCTTGATGTATCTGGGAACGGATAATTCTTTTGTAGAAATTAATACAAAGCTGTTGCCCTCAAAACGGCTCATAGTTTTTATAAGAGAATGAACCGTTCTGCCGTTTAGAAGATCGCCGCAAAGTCCTATTCTCAGGTGGTCGAGTCTGCCTTTCTCAAAGCTGAGGGTGCAAACGTCGGTTAAAGTCTGTGTAGGGTGGAAATGACCGCCGTCGCCGCAGTTTATAAGCGGAACGCTGCTGTAGATAGAGCCTGCCTTAGCCGAACCCTCGCTCGGGTGGCGCATAGCGATAATATCGCTGTAGCTGCTTATTATAGTTATTGTATCCTTTAAATTCTCTCCTTTAGCGACTGAGGAGTTCATCGGATTGTCGAAGCCGATTGTTTTTCCTCCTAGTCTGAGCATAGCCGCCTGGAAGGACATCTGTGTTCTTGTGGAAGGCTCATAAAACAAAGTAGCCATAATTTTTCCGTCGCAGGCGTGCTTATAAACGTCGGGACGGCTTTTTATTACCTTAGCGAGCCTTATAGTCTGTTCCAGCTCGTCTTTAGTCATATACTCGAGGTCGATTAAATTCTTATGCTCCATAATATCACCCGTATTTGAAAGTTTTATAGAATTGCTTTTATCAAATTTGTTATATTTTATCAAATTTCGTTCTTTATTGCAATAGCAACGCCCGCATTTCTGCGGGCGGATAATATTTTTAATATAGGGTGTTAACAATATTGATTTTTCGTAAACGGTCACACCGGACCGTTTTCTTGATCCGCCTTTCGAGTCCAATCACATATCGTTAAAAAGTGTCGGTGACCTGTTAGTTAATATAGAAATAACATTGATATCGCTTTATAGGTTCACGTTTTTAGGAAAGGTATCATCAACGCTCCTCGGTAAAAACGTGCCGCAGGCACGTTTTCTTAACCCTCGGCTTCGAGTCCAATCACATACCAAAACAAAAAGCCCCCGAGGGGCTTTTTGTTTTGGTGCCGGTGACCGGACTCGAACCGGTACGGTATCGCTACCGGCGGATTTTGAGTCCGCTACGTCTGCCAATTCCATCACA
>CADBSD010000092.1 GCA_902797225.1 uncultured Ruminococcus sp.
AAGCGTCGCGAGCCGCGACAGCCAAAGCCGCCTTTGGAAAAGTTTAAGACATAGCTAAACCTTCATCAACGGCGGGTTATTTTAGTAGCGGGAAGCAGGAAGCCAGTGGTCGGGAAGAAAGCTTGATAAAACAATAAACTTCTATGCCCGACCGAATTAATATGCTGTGTAAGCGGAGCTTGCATATAAATACTGTCGGGACAACGACGTTTTTTCTAAGTCTGTTCTGTCTACTCGACCTTCCCTTTGCCCTGTGCCCTTAGCCCTTTACCCTTAAAAAGAAGCAGAACCTGTCCTTCCTATCCAAACTTTCATAGGACATTAAAGGTACGGGGGATATAAACTCTAAGATAGGAACGACCACACTTGACGAGGAGAATTAAAAATGGAGTTTTTTTCGGACAAAAAAGTAAAGATTGTTTCAATAACCGCAGCCGTTTTTATACTGGTTATGATTCTCGGCGCGGCGGGAAAACCGATTTTATCCTCGGGAGTTAATTTTCTGACGAAAGGGCTCTCTCAGGTCAGCGCGGCAGCGGCTGGCGAGGGAGAGAAAACCTACGACGAGCTTGTTGAGGAAAATAAAGCGCTCCAGAAGGAAGCCTCGGATTTACGCACCCAGCTTGTGGATTATTACGATATAAAAGATGAAAACGCGAGGCTTTGGAAATACTATAAGATAAAGAAAGAGAACTCGGATTACGAGATAATGCCCGCGTCGGTTATCCGCCGCGACTCGAGCCAGGATTTCTATTCGTTCTCGATAGACGTCGGCACGACAAACGGCGTCCATTCACAAGACCCTGTTATTACCGACAAGGGGCTTGTCGGCTTTATAAGCTCCGTGAACGCGTCCACGAGTAAGGTAACTACGATATTATCGCCCGATTTACAGGCGGGAGCGGTAGACAAGCGTACAAAGGACAGCGGAATAGTTGTCGGAAACGCGCTTTATACCGACGAGAACAAGACGACGCTCTCGAAAATCGACGCGAACGCGAAGATAAAAAAGGACGACATAATAACGACCAGCGGTATCGGCGGAATCTACCCCGAGAACCTGATTGTCGGTAAGGTAAGCGATATAAAATACGACACCTACGACGCTACAAAATACGCCGTTGTGACGCCTTATGAGGATATCAGAAAGGTGACGGACGTTGTGGTGCTCACGGACTTTAAGAACAAGGGCGAAATCAAGCGGATGAGCGAAAAGGAGAAGAAATAATGGACAAAAAATTTACAATCGTCCGTTATTTCGCGTACGGACTGGAGATACTGCTTTTGTTTGTGCTCCAGTCAACCCCGAATTTTATTCCCGAGGTTTTCGGCGGACGGCCTCTGCTGCTTATACCCGCGGCGCTGACGATAGCGTATTTCGAGCCCGAGATACCCGCGATGTTCTTCGGGATAGCCTGCGGCGTTCTGCTCGATTTCGGCTACGGCGACAACGTGGGCTACTACACGGTTATACTCGGCGTAATCTGCTTTGTGCTGGGCTGGATTTTCAGCGACTATATGGTGGTAAGCTTCTTTAACGCCACAGCTTTTTCCGCGGGGATAATTACGGGCGTAGTATGTCTGTTCTTTCTGTTTTTCTATATTTTCGCGGGCAAAGGCGAAGCGGGAATGTACTTTTTAACTCACTATGTTTCAAAAATAATTTATACGATTTTGTGCTCTGTGCTGTTGTATTTCCTTAACAAAGGTCTTTTCAGAGCGCTTCTGGATTATTAATCGGAGATAGATATGATACAACTTGACGACAAAGAAAAACAAGCCGAGGAAAAACGGTTTTTGAATAAGCGTATGATAATCTGCGTTATTATCGCGCTTGTGATTTTCTGCGGATTCGCGTGCAAGCTGTTTGTGTGGCAGATTGTCGAGGGTGAGAGCTACTCCAAGCTCGCGCTGTCCTCGACCGCCTATACAGTCACAACCGACGCGACAAGAGGAGAAATCCTTGACCGCGACGGAAAAGGTCTGGCGGTAAACCGCACGGGCTACCGAATTGTCCTCGATAAGCTTTATATAGACAGAAAAAAGCTCGACAATACTATCCTCTCTCTTATCAGGCTGATGAACAGCCGAAACGAAAAATGGATAGATATTCTGCCGATAAAATTGAGCGAAAGCGGTAAATTCGAGTTTAAAAAGGGCGCTAAAAGCGAGATAAAAATGCTAAAATCCAAGGATTTTCTGAACGTAAAGGACAGCGAGTCGGCGGAGAGCTGTATGCAGCTTTTGATAAAGCGCTACGATATCGAAACCCCGTACGCCAGAAAGACGATAAGAAACCTCGTTTCGGTTCACTACAATATGGAGCGTACCTGGTACTCGAATACAAACCCCTATGTTTTCGCTAAGGGAATAAGCTCCGATATGCTCGCTATCGTCAGCGAAAATATGCAGAGCGTAAGCGGCGTTGAAATCCAGACCTACCTTACACGCCACAATCCTCAGGGAAAGCTGGCGCCGCATATTCTCGGAGCGCTCGGAAGTATCACAAAAGAGGAGTACGACAAAAAGCAGGAGGAAGGCAAGGACTACGGGCTTAACGACAGTATCGGAAAATTCGGGCTGGAGCTCGCGTACGAGGACCAGCTCAAGGGCGTAGGCGGAGAAAGAATCGTTCAGAAGAACGCCGACGGTAATGTCACAAAGGTTGTCGAATCCGTTAACGCGAAGCCCGGCAACACGCTGTATTTAACCCTGGACAGCAAGCTCCAGAAAACCGCGAACAAGGCGCTGGAGAGGGAAATCAACGCGGCGAGAGCCTACGGCGGAAGCAACGGCGACGGTCACGACTGCTACACAGGCGCGGCGGTTATGCTCGACGTTAAGGATTTCTCGGTGCTCGCGGCTTCGAGCTATCCGACCTTCAATTTGAATAAATACTCAAAATACAGCGACTACTACGTTAATCTTTTTGACGAGAAAAAGCACTCGCCAGTTTATAACCGCGCGTTTATCGGTTCGTTCGCCCCGGGCTCGGTTTTCAAGCCCTGCGTAGCGGCGGCGGCGCTGCAGGAGAACATAATCGGCGAGGGCACGTTCATAACCTGTAATCACATCTATGACCACTACCCGACAAACCCCGTAAAATGTATGGGAACTCACGGCTCGATTGGGCTGAGGACGGCGCTTTCAAAGAGCTGTAACGTTTATTTCGCGGAAACGGGCAGACGGCTCGGAATCGATACGATGTATCTCTACGCCGAGAAATTCGGGCTCGGAGAGAAAACAGGACTTGAGGTCGACGAGAGCAACGGCACGCTCGCGGGACGCGACAGCAAAACCTGGCAGGAGGGTAATACGGTTCAGGCGGCAATCGGTCAGTCTGACAACGCCTTTACCCCCGTACAGCTCGCCACATACGCGGCGACAATCGCGAACAACGGCACAAGGCTCAGAACCCACCTGATAAAAGAAATCAAAAACTATAAACGTACAAAAACGGTTTACAAATATAACAGAAAAAAGCCCGAGGTGGAGGACACCTGCGGGGTTTCAAAATACAATCTCTCTGTTGTGCAGAGCGCTATGAGAAGCGTTGTCGCCGACTCGGGAGGTACGGCGTATTCTGTTTTCGGAAACTACCCGATACCCGTCGCGGCGAAAACAGGTACAGCCGAGAACGCGGGCTCAGACCATACGGTGTTTATCTGCTACGCGCCCTACGACAAGCCGAAGGTAGCCGTAGCCGTAGTACTGGAGCACGGCGCTCACGGACAGTTCAGTATGGGAGTGGCGAAGTCGCTCCTCGACGAGTATTTCGGACTGAATAAGCCCGAGAAAAATGAAGATGAATAGAAAAAAGAGTGACCTGAGTGTCACTCTTTTTTAGCAGGAAGCGGGAAGCGGGAAGCGGAAAGCATAAGGTCGGGCAGACAGAGCGGACTAGTGAGAAAGCTCGGTGTCCCGACCGTATTTATATGCAAGCTCCGCTTGCGGAGCATACAAATTCGGTCGGGAATTGAAGGTTATTTTTATATCAACCTTTCTTCCCGACCACAGGCTTCCTGCTTCCTTCTTCCCGCTTCCTGCTTGAAAAGAAAAGCCACCGACCTTTCTTCTAAGTCCGCTCTATCCGGGAGCGCCTCCACTACCTGTTCAACCTGAAATCTACCGAACGTTTCAGGTAATCCAGGTAGTTTTCGTCCCTGCACATAGCTTTTCCTATATCGTCGCTGAGCTTCGCGAC
>CADBSD010000093.1 GCA_902797225.1 uncultured Ruminococcus sp.
AACGCTATTAAGCCGATTATCATCTCGCTCCAAGCGCTGAATAATCAGTCTAATCATCAGGATGTTGAGTTCCTATTAAATGATTTTTCTTGTGAAATTGATGAAGATATCGAGATGTTTCTTCGAGATAAAGCGGTGAGTTTTGAAGTGCTTTCAAAAGCTCGTACATATCTTGTTGTTGACGGCGATCAAGCAGATGATCCTGATATCCAATTAAAAGATTTAAGAATACTTGGTTATTTTGCTTTAGCGTTAAAAGTTTTATCAATACCGGACAGTTTTTCCAACAGAAAAAGGAAAGAATTAGACGGCTTGAGCGCAAAACTTCGTGGAGAAGTTATTAAGGATATACCTTGTTATCTTATCGGACAATTAGCACGAAACGATAAAGCATCGTCCGAAGAACTCACAGGAAAGCAACTTTTGGAAATGGCTTTTTCTGTTATCCAGAATTCAGTTGATGCTGTTGGCGGTAGAATTGTTATGGTGGAATGCAGAGATGAAGAGAGTCTTGTGTCGTTCTATCAAGATAATGATTTTGTAGTCATTGCTGAACAGAGTGATAACGATCGGCCGATGAAGCAAATGATTCGAAAAATAAAATAATAGTTTTAGAACTGCTCTGAAATGGGCAGTTCTTTTTGTTATTGTTGTTTTTTTAGATTATAAAGAATTTTAAAACCAATATTTATGTTGAACTATGTGCTGTTGGGCATAATAAACGCCTCGTGTTGTTAAAAACACGAGGCAAAAATATATATGTATTGGTATATCCATCATCCCAATGAACGTTAATGGTTATTGGGATGATTTGTTTTTCTTTAGATAATCTTTTGAGAAATAGTAATATGTAGTTCGTTTGTTAAGTAATCCGGCCTTTCGAAAGTTAACTTTGAAAAAAGGGAATTTATTTTTTAAATATGCATAATTTATAAAATCTTGTAGATGCGCTAAGGTTCTTTTCTTAAATTTTATTTTAGAGAAAATTTCTTCCAGCTCTTCATATAATTTAACTTCATTAAAAGGGAATCCATTTGACATTACATAATTTATTAATTTTGAATAAAAATAATCTAAATCATTATTCAAGTAGTTATTTATAAGCGATTCTGAATTTTCGAGAATAATCTGTGTTTTGTTTATCCTCTTTTACTTTTAGTAGCGGAAAGAGTGTTCGTATTTTTGATATAACATTTTCCGCTGCTTGACGTTCGTTTTGGAGAAAAGCAATCCTGATTTTCATATAATCACCGTTATACTTTATACTTTGATTAAAAGCTTAACCGTTTTCACTTTGCCGCTTCTTTGCGGATTTTTTCAAAAGACGATGTACTTGCATTTTCGCGGCGTCGGCGGAAATATAAAGCTGTTCGCTTATTTTTACATAAGGCAATCCTTTAACATATCGCAGGAAAACAATATGTTTTAATGTTGGGTTATCGATTGTAGATATCCATTCCTCGAATATTTGACATTGGTTTTCACAGTAATTCAGTCTGTCGTTTAAAATGCTTTTTAGATCAATATATGCATTATAGAGTTCTGTATTCAAATGATAATCAGCGTATTCAATATCTATTTCAGAAATATGAGATTTTAGTTGATTGATTTCTTTTACTAAGAATCTGTATTCTTTAGCTATTTTTTTCACGTCTTGCCTCCCTTACGCAAGGCCTTAACCGTTTTCACTCTGCCGACTCTCTGCGGTTTTAGCTTTGGTTACTCTCGGAAAACTGTTTCCATATTCTAAGCTGAGCTTTATTTAAAGCTCTTTCGTGTAACGGCTCTGTTATAGTCGCTGTCCTCAGCGCCGAGGTAGTCAATAAACAAATTATCGAGCCTGGGCGTGTTATCCCACGTCAAGCCCTGGATGTAATCTTGCACCTCATTAAAGGCGTGCGTCATAGTGTGGATACTTAGAGCGGAGTCAATATTGCCCTTTTTGTTAATCTCCCATACCTTTTCTAAGTACCAATACAAACCGTCGTTGTCGCTATCATCCCAAAGCCTGCGCCCTTTGAAATCTCTGCGCCAGGGTAGAGGTCCTAAGACTTCGCCTCTGTTCGCAAACTCGTTAAGTGCA
This sequence comes from uncultured Ruminococcus sp., assembly GCA_902797225.1. Taxonomy (GTDB): domain Bacteria; phylum Bacillota; class Clostridia; order Oscillospirales; family Acutalibacteraceae; genus Ruminococcoides. The sequence continues at coordinate 2,084 of CADBSD010000093.1, forward strand.
AACTTGCCTTTGAGCAGGTTGTCGTTATCGAGAATAACGAGGATATTATCAATCGTGCCTATTACTTTGCCGTCTTTGCCTCTGCTGAGCTCGTCCGCCCACGCGAGGCTGTCCTCGTCACTTGTTACGTTTCCTACGTCCTTAAAGTCCTCAGCGGCTTTTTGTAATTGTTCCCGATTGAGTGTAGCCGTTACCTGTTTGTCGTTTAGCGCGAAATCGCACATTTCCTTATACGACGGCAGCTTATTCACGGGTGTATCAAGTAAAGCGTTGCCGTCCTTATCTCCGAATTTGTGCAACCTTACGAGGTCAAAGGCGTTTACGAGTCTGCTACCGCAGGGATCGGTCGCGTGATGTGAATACAGAAACTTTCCGTTTTCATACACAACCGCGCCGCCCGTCGTCGAGCCGTTAAGGTAGGTATAGCGTTCATCATCCCCGGCTACCGGCTCATAGATATTAGGCAGAAATGTCGGTATTCATTTTTTTTGCTCCTTTCACTTGACAATTAACATCATCATCATTATAATATAAGATACATAAAGAAACAACATCTTGTTTCTAAAAGATACATAAGAGCAAATGAAACAAAACAGCTTATTATTTATTTTTTATATAGAAATTTGATAAGAAAACTACCGAATTGTTTCTTTTACATTGACTTTTGACAAATGGGGGAGATACACTTGGATAAAAACACTATAAATTGGCAGCGGTTTAAAGATTTATACAAAGAAAAGAAAAAAGAGGGTAAATTTAAGAATAAAGAAGAGTTTGCAGAAAAAATAGGATATTCTCGTCCGCAATTATATAGATTTGAAAAGGGTATAGTTAAGCCGGATAATGTTACAGTAAAGAGGATTGCAGAGGTTCTCGAAACTACTGTTGAGTACCTAAAGGATGAAACCGAGATAAAAGGTAAAAAAGAATATTGGCTTTGGTTGGAGCGAGTGGAAGATGAAGCATTATCAAGCTTTCAAAATGAAGAATACGCAAAACGAAAAAAAATAGAAACTATGTTTATGGTTTATGGATACAAATACTCTGATTTATCACTAACCAGCGCTTTTGAGTTTCAAGAGTTTAGTGATGAATCTTATAGAGGACCACATCTTATCGTACCGATTGATAACGAATCACAAAAGACTTATTTAACAGACGAGGAATTATCGGAGTTTGTGAATTCTTTACAGGAAATGGCAAACTTCAAAATTTATCAATTTCAGGCGAAAGCGAGGCGGGAGAATGGCAACAGTTGAAAAGCGTATAAGTAAGAACGGAGAAGTATCATACCGTATTACAGTCGCAGAAGGGCTTGATAGCAGCGGTAAACAAATACGATCCCGCCGTACTTGGAAACCACCCAAGCCCGATATGACGGACAAGCAAATAAAAAAAGCCCTCAACAGAGCTGTTGCGGACTTTGAACGTGAAATTGAATTAGGTTATAAACTCGATCATAAACAGTCGTTTTCTGAGTATGCCGATTATGTGCTTGATTTAAAAGAACGTACAGGACTTAAGCCTCGTACCATAGAACGATATACAGATTTACTCGTTAGAATAAATCAAGCCATAGGACACTTGAAACTAACTGATATAAGACCTCAGCACCTTAACGCTTTTTATCAGAATTTAGGCGAAAAAGGCGTTAGAATTGATTGTGGCAGGGCTACGGCAAAGATTAATATAAAGTCTTGGCTAAAGAATAATAAGCTGTCTATGGCAAAATTAGCAGAACAAGCGGGAATTTCATCTGCAACGGTTTCTTCCGCTGCGGCGGGGAATTCTATAAGCAGAGAAAAAGCCGCGGCGATCGCCGTAGCTATGGATATGGATGTAAAAAAGATTTTTAAGATAGTCGATAATAACACACCGTTGTCAAATAAAACCATTCTTGAACATCATAGACTTATTTCTACTATTCTTGCCCAGGCGGAAAAGGAAATGCTTATACCGTTCAATCCTGCCAGTAAAGCGACTCCTCCGAAAGTATCGCAAAAAACACCAGACTACTTTCAACCTGATACAGTAGCAGATATTCTTGACGCGCTTGAAAATGTGCCGACTAAATGGAAAGCGCTTACATATCTGCTAATAGATACCGGATGTCGCAGAGGTGAAGCTGTGGGGCTCAAATGGGAGAGTTTGGACCTTGATAACGGCATAATGATAATTGAGCGCGCATTACTTTATAGCACAAAGAGAGGCGTATATGAAGGAACGCCTAAAACGGGAAAGACGCGAATACTCGGACTCGCGCCTGAAACAATCGAACTGTTAAAACTATGGAAGGCTACACAAGAAGAATACCGTAAGGAATACGGCGACGCGTGGATTGATACAGGATATGTGTTTACGCGAGATAACGGCGATTGTATGAATCCCGATAGTTTGACGGATTGGCTCGGAAAGTTCAGTAAGGCATATAACCTCCCGCATATTCATCCCCACGCATTCAGGCATACCGCTGCTTCTACAATGATTGCGAACGGCGTCGATATAGTAACCGCCGCGAATGAATTAGGTCACGCGAGCGCTACAACAACGGCGAATATATACGCTCACCAGATAGCAGAGGCAAAAGCAAAGGCAAAAAATGTTCGATCGGGAATATTTAAACGGCAGCGGAATAACGATAAAACAGCGTAGATTATATCAATAAAATTAGTGTTTTTGGAACAATTCACCCAAAATTCACCCCACAGAGCGTATTTTTATACAAAACGAAAACCGCTTACCTTTCCAAAAATGGCTTAGGTAAGCGGTTTCTTTCTGGTTGCGGAGATAGGACTTGAACCTACGACCTCCGGGTTATGAGCCCGACGAGCTACCAACTGCTCTACTCCGCGATGTCTTTAAC
>CADBSD010000094.1 GCA_902797225.1 uncultured Ruminococcus sp.
ACTCAAAATCCGATAATAAGGCGAATATAGACAGCCTTCGCGTTTACGAGGGCTTTTGTCGGGGCGAGGATATAAGTAAAGACAAGCTCTTAACTATTCTGCCCGACAGAAACGACTGTGCATTAGTCTATAATTATTTAAAGAAAAGGAATAATACTACAAAGATTTCGCTTGAAGTTATCGTGAGTACTCTTTCACCGTCTATTACATATGGTAAACTGAAAGTAATTCTTGAAGTATTTAACGAGTTATCCGTTATCGCTCTGTATGAGGATATGTACGTAACTCAGGTGAAGCTTCTAAAGGCTGAAAAAGGCAGAAGTTATGAGGATACATCAATTATTAAAGCGTTAAGGGAGGTGTGCCTAAGTGAGTAAATATGACGAAATAGTTCATTATCAGGACTATGACGAGCTGTTAAAGATTTTAAAGAACAGCAACAATAATTATGACCTTAGAAAAATACAAAAAGCTTATAATATTGCCGAGGAAGCTCACGGCGACCAAAGACGAGTATCGGGCATACCTTTTATTCTTCATCCGACCTCGGTAGCGTGTATTGTTGCCCAGTTCGGAATGGATTCGGACAGCATAATCGCCGCTTTACTTCACGACGTTGTAGAAGATACGGAATACGACCTTAAATTTGTTCGTAAGGAATTCGGAAAAGACGTAGCTAATATTGTGGACGGCGTAACGAAGATTTCGAAAATCAAGCTGTATTCACGTGAGGAACAGCAGGCGGAGAACATTAGAAAAATGCTTATAGCTATGTCTAACGATATCCGCGTTATTATCGTTAAGCTTGCCGACCGACTTCATAATATGCGTACAATAGAGTGTATGAAGGAGCAGAAACGCCGCGATAAATCACGCGAGTGTATGGAGGTGTACGCTCCTATAGCTCACCGCCTCGGTATGAAAGCCGTAAAAGACGAGCTCGAGGATTTGTCGCTGAGATATCTTGACCCCGTAGGCTATAAGGAAATTGAGGACGCTTTGTTGCTCAAGGAAAACGAGCGTGACAGATTTATCGATAAAAAGAAAAAAGAAATTATTAAAGCCTCAAAAATGCCCAAGGATAAGATTACCGTCTACGGCAGGGTAAAGAGCATAAACAGTATTTACAGAAAAACCTTCCTTAAAGGTAAGACTCTCGACGAGATTTATGACTTTTTCGCGCTTAGAATAATCGTTGACGATTTAAAGGATTGTTATAATCTCCTCGGAGTTATCCACGATTTATATACTCCTATTCCAAGAAGATTCAAGGATTATATATCCACTCCCAAGCCTAATATGTACCAGTCGCTTCACACAACCGTTATCGACAGGGACGGTATACCCTTTGAGGTTCAGATAAGAACCTGGGAAATGCACCAGACCGCCGAAAACGGAATCGCGGCGCATTGGAAATACAAGCTTGGATTCACAAGAATCGTTAATAATAAAAAGGCAAAAGAGCTTGATGAAAATATCAAGCGGATAAAGGATGTTCTCGCGGCTCAGATAGATACGGACGATTCCACGGATATTATCCGTAATATCAGAAATGACTTCGACCAGAACGAGGTTTATGTTTTCTCTCCAAAGGGCGATGTTTTCAATCTACCTATTGATTCCACCGTAATCGACCTCGCTTATCTTATTCACACAGAAGTCGGAAATCATATGGTTGGAGCTAAGGTCGACCATAGGATCGTTCCGATAGATTATAAGCTTAACACAGGCGAAATCTGCGAAATTCTTACACAGAAGGACAGCCATCCGCGCCGCGACTGGCTCGATATCTGCAAAACCTCCTCGGCACGCTCAAAAATAAGACAATGGTTCAAGCGTGAAAAGCGTGACGAGAATATAATTGAGGGAAAAATGATGCTTGAGCGCGAGCTCAAGAGAAGCAATATTTCCCTTACCGACGAGGAACTGGAAGAACTTCTCCAGTTTATGCTGAAAAAGAATAAGTTCAACACCGTTCAGGATTTATACGCCTCTATTGGCTACGGTGGTATTCAGCTTTGGAAGGTTCTGCCTCGTATCAAGGAAGAATATAACACTAAGTTCAAGAAGGACGACGAGCCTGCTCCTACAATTGTACAGACAGTTCACAAGCGCAAGCACGCTGATTCAGGGGTAATTGTAGAGGGAATGGACGACTGTCTTATTAAGTTCGCCCAGTGTTGTAATCCGCTGCCCGGCGACGAAATAATCGGTTATATTACAAGAGGCTACGGAGTGTCGGTTCATAAGCGCAATTGTACAAATATCCCCGTTGACCTCACAAAGGTTGAGGAGCCCGAGCGTTATGTTAAAGTAAGCTGGGAGAGCAATATTAACGACAGCTTTCATTCAACGCTTGAAATCGTCTGCGCTGACCGCACAGGCGTGCTCGCTGACGTTACAATCGCTCTTTCCTCAATGCGTATATTTATAAACAGTCTGAACAGCCGCTCTCTCGGCAGCGGCAGAGCTGTCGTTACCGCTACTATCGATGTATTCAGCAGGGAACACCTCGACACTGTAATTAAGAGATTACAGTCACTTCGGGAAGTAATTTCAATAAAAAGGTTTTAGTTATGAGAGTAGTACTTCAACGTGTAAACAAATGCTCGGTTGAAATTGAAAACAAGATTGCATCCGAGATAAAAGACGGTTTTCTCCTTTTGCTCGGAGTAAAAAACGGCGATGTCAAAAGCGACGCCGAAAAGCTCGCTCGTAAAATATCAGGTCTGCGTATTTTTACCGACGAAAACGATAAAATGAACCTGTCCTTATCAGACGTTAACGGTTCTGTTATCGTAGTGTCAAATTTTACGCTTTACGCTGATTGCTCTCACGGCAGACGTCCAAGCTTTATAAACGCCGCCCGTCCCGAGGTTTCCAACCCGCTTTATGAGTATTTTTGCGATGAGCTTAGAAAAAACGGGGTAAAGGACGTACAGACAGGCGAGTTTGGAGCGGATATGAAGGTCGAACTTTGCAACGACGGCCCTGTTACGCTCGTAATTGATTCGGAGGATTTAAAATGACGTCGATAAAGCTTTATAACGTTACAATGATAATGACCAACTGTTACTTTATCACCGATAATGACACAGGCGATATGGCGGTTGTAGATCCGGGCGGAAAAAGTGACGCTTTGTTAAACGATATTGATAAGGCACAGGGCGAATTAAAATATGTTATTCTTACTCACGGACACTATGACCATATAGGCTACGCTAAACAGCTCGCTGATAAATACAACGCGAAGATAATCTGCGGAGAGCATACCGACGAGTTTTTAAACGACAATGTTTTAAATCACAGCGCTTTTCACCCTGATTTTGACAAAATTGAACCGTTCAGCGGAGATATTCTCTTGAAGGACGGCGATACTTTCAAGCTCGGAAATACCGAGTTTAAGTATATACACACCCCTGGGCATACGAAGGACAGCGGTTGTTATCTGTTTGACGACAATTTGATTTCAGGCGATACTTTATTCTGCGAGTCATACGGTAGAACAGATTTGCCGACAGGAAACGACGCCCAGATGATAAGCTCGATACGAAGATTAAAAAACTTAGAGGGGAATTATAACGTTTTACCCGGGCACGGAATGATATCAACTCTCGAATACGAGCGAAAATTTAACCCGCTTATGGTGAGAGTGTAGTATGAATCTGTATATTATTAATCATAAATTTCACTATGAGCTCGAAAACCTTACCCGTCTTTTTTATCCTAACGAAAAAATAACCGTTATAAAAGATGATAAGGAGATTTCATCGCCTTATATAAAAACAGAAATAAGCGATTCTCTCACTGTAGACATAAGTATCGGCGATTATAAAAAGAGCGATAAAGCGGAAATCAGAAACGACGAGGAAAACGAGCGTAAGCTGTGCGAAATGGTATATAAAATCCTCTGCGAAAAAACTGGTGTAACACCTCCGTGGGGTATGATAACGGGCGTTCGTCCAGTTAAGCTTTACCGCGCTTTAAAAAACGAGGGCGGGGAGAGTTATGCCGATGATTTCTACAAGAATAAGCTCTTTGTAAGCGAAGAAAAACTGAATCTTGCTAAGCTGACAGAAAAAATCGAGAGTAAAATTCTTAGTCTATCTGATGAAAAATCATGCAGCTTATACATAGCTATTCCGTTTTGTCCTACAAGGTGCAGATATTGTTCTTTTGTACAAGCTTCTATAGAAAGATGTAAACATCTTGTTGAGCCGTATGTTAAGCTTTTATGCCGTGAAATTGAGCAAACCGCGTCAATAGTAAATAAACTCGGTTTAGGGCTTGAAACCGTCTATATGGGTGGCGGAACTCCGACAACCTTATCCGCGAAACAGATGTCCGAGGTGCTTAAAACCGTTAACAACAGCTTTGATTTAAGCTCATTAAGAGAGTTTACCGTTGAGGCGGGCAGACCTGACACAGTTACCGAGGAGAAGCTTATTTCTCTTAAAGAAAATAAAGTCGGAAGAATTTCCATTAATCCACAAACACTAAACGATTCTGTACTTAACGAAATCGGTAGAAAGCATACATCGGAACAGACCTTGTACGCGTATGATTTAGCCCGAAAGGTCGGTTTTGATTGCATTAATATGGACTTAATCGCTGGACTTCCGACAGATACGTTCGAAAGCTTTAAATCGACGCTCGACAAGGTATGTAAGCTTGCTCCCGAGTGTATAACCGTTCACACATTGTCTATGAAGCGCAGCTCAACTCTGACAATGGACGGTACGCAGATTAATAGGGCGGACGCACAGCGTGCGCGAGATATGCTTCTGTACGCTGAAAACAAGCTGAAAACCAATGAGTATTTTCCATATTATCTTTACCGTCAGAGTCGTATGGTCGGAAATCTTGAAAACACGGGTTGGTCTAAAAAGGGATTTGAAAGTCTTTATAATATTTTCGTAATGGATGAAACCCATACGATTTTTGGCTGCGGAGCGGGAGCTGTAACAAAGCTTAAGGACCCGTACTCGGGTTTTCTTAAGCGTATATTTAATTTTAAATATCCATATGAATATATAGACAGATACGACGAACAGCTTCTAAGAAAGAACGAGATATATTCATTTTACAAAAAATGTCTAAAAACCTCTCAGCCTCGTTGATATTTAACGTTTCGAGTGGTATAATATTGTACGATACGCGTTTTATACGTGTTAATGAATTTTTATATAATTTGAAAGGATGATTACTATGGCAATTTTTGACGATGTAGTAGTTAACGCGAAATCAGCCGCTTCGGTTGTATCAAAAAAAGCAGGAGAAATTTTCGATTTATCTAAGCTCCGTATTTCTTTAGCCAGTTTAAGAGCTGATCTCTCAAAGCAGTATCAGGCTTTAGGCGAAGCTTTTTATAACGGCGATCCCGCTGAGGAAATTGAGGCAATAAAGGAAGAAATCACTACAATTAAGCAGAATATCGCCGATATCGAAAATGTTCTCGCTAACGCTAAAAACACAGTTACCTGTCCCGCCTGCGGTGAAAAGCTTAACAAAAACGCGAAGTATTGCTTTACCTGCGGAACAGCTCTCCCCGTAGACAAGAATAAATGTCCATCCTGCGGAGCTAAGCTTGTAGAAGGAGCTAAGTTCTGCGCGGCTTGCGGTACCGCTGTAGGTAACGTTGAGGAAGAAAAGACAGAAGAAAAAACAGAAGAATAATTTATTTAAAGGTGATTTGGCGTGTCAAAAAAATATAACGCTATAAAAAACGCTGACAGTAACGCTTCCCAGACCTTCCTAAAGGGCGCGGCGGTAATGACGATGAGTATGATCGTCGTTAAGGTGCTCGGCTTTGTAGACAAGATTATGATAAGTAATCTTTACGCTTATTTCGGCGACAGCTACGCCGCGATAGGCACAGGTCTATACAGTAACGCCTACGAAATCTACATTCCGCTTTTTACAATTGCCACCGCGGGCTTCCCAATCGCTGTTTCCAGATTGATTTCCGAGAGTATCTCCCAGAAAAGATATAACGACGTCCGCCAGATACATAAGGTTTCCATACCGTTCTTTACTATTACGGGAACGGTTTGTTTCCTTATAATGTTCTGTTCGAGCTTCTTTTATATCAGGGTAATTAATTCACCTTATTCGCTTTACGCGATGCTGATGCTTTCTCCCGCGATACTTTTCGGTTGTCTTGTTTCTATATACCGAGGTTATTTTGAGGGACAGAGAAATATGTTCCCGACCGCTATTTCCGAGGTAATAGAGGCAGGCTCAAAGCTTATATTCGGTCTTGGAATAGCTTACGTCATTATGAAAATCGGAAGCGACGAATACAAGGCTACAGGTTCTGTTTTCGGACTTTCTTTTTCGGGTAAAAACGCTGAGCTCGACGCGATGAATACAATAATGTCGTTCTCCGTAGCGGGAGCTATTTCAGGTATTGTAATCGGAAGCCTGGCTTGCTTTGTGTTTCTATTCCTGCGCTATAAAGTCGGCGGCGACGGTATCCCCGAGGAATACTACTCGAAGTCGGTTGAAGCGAGAACGAAAAAAGAAACCTTTATCAGAATGTTCAAAACCGCTATTCCTATCGGACTTACAGCTCTTGTAATGAATATCGGTACCTTAATTGACGCCGCCGTTATCCAGAACGTGCTGCACTCTCTGGCTATTACGGACGGTAAAGCTATCGTTAATCAGTACAAAGTTTTCGGCGTGGATTTATCTAACCAGATTTCTAAGAATCACGATAAAATAACTCTCCACACAGCGCTTTGGGGTTGTTACGGAGCGGCGCTTCCGCTCATGCAGCTTGTTACCGCCGTCACTCAGGCGTTCGGTACCGCGGCTATGCCTAACGTAGCCAGCGCGTGGACAAAGGGTGATAAAAAAGAGCTTAAATCCTCTATAGAAACGGTTTTAAGACTTACAATGCTCTTTACGCTTCCCACAGGTCTTGGACTTACGGCGCTTGCCGATCCTATTATGGATATAGTTTACGCGAGCAATACCCAGGTTATAATCGGCGCTCAGGTGCTGAAGGTTATGGGCTTTACAGCGATTGTAATCGCCTGCGTCGTACCGCTTTGCAGTATGCTTCAGGGAATAGGCAGAGTTGATTTACCGCTTAAGATATACACGGGAGGTATCCTGATTAAGGTATGTACAACCTGGCTTTTTGTAAGAGTTGTATCAATAAATATTCAGGGCGCTTCCGTAGGCTCGCTTATCGCGTACAGCGTAATGCTTACTGTCGGAATGTATCTGCTAGTTAAACATTCGGGAGTAATGCCTGATTTTGTTTCGACGATTATTAAACCGCTTATCGCGGCGATATTCTGCGCCTTAGCGGCGTATTTCAGCTATATTTTACTTAATAATTGGCTTCCGCTCATTCCCGCGGCGCTTATCGCGATAGTAATCGCGGTCGTAATATATATTACAATCCTGTTACTATTAAAGACATTTACCCGAAATGAGCTTAAATTCCTGCCAAAAGGTGAAAAAGTTGTAACTATACTTGAAAAATATCATTTAATAGGGTAAAATACCTTTGTCCTTCGATAAATACTGAGTTTTTGAGGTGGTTAAGGGTGGATTTCACTAAGAAAGAAAACTTTAGTTTTAACGACCTTGTTGAGATTATGAAGTATCTCAGAGCTCCGAACGGCTGTCCCTGGGACAGAGTTCAGACTCACGAGTCAATCAGAAGTAATTTTATCGAGGAAACCTACGAGGTTATTGAAGCTATCGACAACAAGGACTCCGAGCTTTTAAAGGAAGAACTCGGCGACGTGCTTTTGCAGGTTGTGTTCCATAGCGAGATGTCTGCTGAGGAAGGCGAGTTTGATATCAACGACGTTATTAACGGCGTTTGCCGTAAGCTTGTTGACAGACATCCTCACGTTTTCGGCGATGTAAAAGCGGACAACAGCGAGGAAGCCTTAAGAAGCTGGGATAATGTTAAAATGGCTAAGAAATCTCAGAAAAAGCAGTCCGAGGCTATGGACAGCGTTTCAAAGGCGCTGCCGTCGCTTATGAGGGCTGAGAAAATCCAGAAAAAGGCGGCTAAAGTTGGCTTTGACTGGGATAGTGTTGACGGCGCTTTGGATAAAATTACAGAGGAAACGGACGAGCTTAAAGAAGCGATTTCCAAGGGCGATTCCGAATTGCAGGCAGAAGAACTCGGCGATTTACTTTTCTCCGTCGTTAACGTTTCAAGATTTATCAAGGTGGACTCTGAAAAAGCGCTTTATGACGCTTGCGATAAGTTTACCGACCGTTTTAAAAAGCTTGAGCTTCTCGCTGAGGAGCGCGAAATCGATATTAAAACGGCTACACTCAGTCAACTTGATTCCCTTTGGGAAGAAGTTAAATAAAACATTTATGGAGGAATTAAACTATGAACAAAACAGAATTAATTGCTGCAGTTGCAGAGGCAAGCGGTATTTCTAAGAAAGACGCTGAGAAAGCAGTTTCCGCTACAATCGATACTATCGTAGACGCTATTACAAAGGGCGACAAGGTTCAGCTCGTAGGTTTTGGTACATTTGAGCAGCGTCAGAGAAACGCTCGCACAGGTGTTGATCCCAGAACAGGCAACAAGATTGAGATTGCCGCTTCTAAGGTTCCCGCTTTCAAAGCAGGTAAGGCTTTCAAGGACGCCGTAAACAAATAATTTGAATTTGTTGTAAACTGCCTCATTTGAGGCAGTTTTCTTTTTTGATAGGATAGTACAATAGAAAAATGATTTACTAGACGGAAAGGCTGTGAAGAATAATGAGATTAGACAAATTCTTAAAGGTTTCGCGTATCATTAAACGCCGTACGGTAGCGAATGAGGCGTGCGACGCGGGCAGAGTGCTTGTTAACGGTAACGTAGCCAGAGCGTCCTACGGCGTAAAGGTCGGCGATATTATCGAGATTAATCTCGGAGCGCGTGAGGTTAAGATACGTGTAAAAGAAGTAAACGAGCACGCTACAAAGGAAAACGCTCCTATGATGTACGAAAACGCGACATAACAACATAAATACTAACTGTTCTCCATATAATTACTTAGAATTTATATGGAGGATTTTTTATGCAGGAATTTAATAGTAAACCTCAGAGCCTTACGCTTGACAACAGAAAAAAACTCAGCTTAACAGGCGTTGAGGACGTACTGGGCTTTAATGACGAAACAGTTAACGTGAAAACTACCTTAGGCGATTTAACGATTAAGGGCTCTAAGCTTCATATAAGCAAGCTTAATCTTGATACGGGCGACGTTGAAATAGACGGCGTTGTTGATTTAATCCATTATTCACAGTCTAAATCAGAAAAAAGCTTTATGCAAAGGCTGTTAGGATAATGGAGTTTACACTCTCACAACTCCTTGTTTCCTTTTTTTACTCGATTATTCTCGGCTTTATGCTCGGACTTTTATATGAACCGTTAAGAGTTTTTTATAAGCTTGGATTTAACGGCAAAATTTTTTACTTTATCTGCGATACTCTTTTTATGATAATTTGCGGTGTTATCACCTTTTATTTTAGTCTTGCTTTTCTCGAAGGGCAGATAAGATTTTTCGTGTTTTTAGGCGAAATTCTCGGTTTTATTGTGTATTATCATACAATAAGGCGTCTTTTTGACGTTGTTTTTAACCCGATAATTACAAATTTTAAAAAAATATTGAAAAAGCTATTGAAAACAAGTAGAAAAGTAATGTATAATATTAAAATAAAATTGAAAAGAATCGTTAAGAGTATAAGAACAAAGATTACGAAGGTCAGAGAATATGAGAAAAAACAAACACGAAAAAAAAGAAAAGGTAACAGAGGAGAAAAAGAACGAGATAAAAGAAGTCACTCCTCAAAAGAAAAAGCTTAATAAAAAATTCATTCTTCTTTACGCGGCTTTAGCGGCATTTATAGTATATGCTTCGTTTACTATTGTTAACCAAAGCATACAAATAAGCGAAAAGAAAGATGAACTTAATAAAATAGATAAACAGCTTCAAATCGTTGAGATTAAAAGCGATTATCTTAAAGAAATAAAAAACTATAAGGGTAAAGAACTGAGCGAGTATATGGAAAACATAGCGCGCGAGGATCTTGACTATATTAAAAACGGAGAGCGTGTATTTGTAAACGTCTCAGGCGACTAAAACGGGGTAGAGAATGAGCATAGAAGTTGGTACAATTTTAGAGGGTAGTGTTTCGGGTATTTCAAAGTTCGGGGCTTTTGTGGATTTGCCCGACGGAAGCACGGGAATGGTACATATTTCCGAGGTTTCCAGAACTTATGTCAGCGAGATTAAGGATTTCCTTAAAATAGGCGATAAGGTTAAAGTAAAGGTATTATCTGTTGAAAAGGGGAAAATTGCGCTTTCTATTAAGCAGACTCAGCCTAAAACTGAGAAAAAGCCGAGAAAGAACGATTTCGAATTCAAAAAGCCGAGAACGCGTAAGCCGTATAAGCCCGCTCCTCCCGTTACAAGTCCCGGAGATTTTGAGTGGCAAAGCGCCAGAGCGGAATCGCCCTCCTCGTTTGAGGATATGATGTCTATGTTTAAAAAGACGAGCGAGGACAAAATGTCCGATTTAAAACGCGCGTCGGGAGAATCGCGCGGATACAGCCGCAGAGGCGGTTCTAAGAAATAACGAAAACGAGCCGATTCAGTTTTGAGTCGGCTCTGATTATAGGTGTGAATAATGGATGAACTGAAATTTTGCGCTCCCTGTATTTTAGGCGTTGAGGGAATATGCGCGAACGAATTGAAATATAACGGAATAAAAAATGTAAAAGCCGAGAACGGACGCGTACTGTTCAGCGGTGATTTTTCTACGCTCGCAAAGGCTAATATCATATCGCGCTACAGCGAGCGTATTCAGATTTTGCTTTCTGAATTTGAAGCGTATTCGTTTGATGATTTATTTGAGGGAATTAAAAGTATTCCCTGGGAAAACTTTATCTCCAAAACCGACGCTTTTCCCGTAAAAGGAAGCTGTCTTGACTCTAAGCTTCACTCGGTAAGCGACAGCCAGAAGATAATAAAAAAAGCGGTAGCCGATAGGCTTTCAAAAAAATACGGAGTAAGCTGGTTTGAGGAAACGGGAGCTTTACATCAGATTCAGTTTCTTATCAGAAAAGACAGAGTAAGTGTTTTGCTGGATACTTCTGGAGAAGGACTCCATAAACGCGGATACCGCGCTGAGTCGAACGACGCTCCGATAAAGGAAACTCTAGCGGCTGTTATGGTGGATTTAATGCGCGTAAGGGCGAATCACTTTGTCGTTGACCCGATGTGCGGAAGCGGTACCTTGCTTATCGAGTCCGCTATGAAGGCTTTGAATATCGCGCCGGGAATAAACCGTGAGTTTTCAGCTGAGCATTGGATTCAGATTCCTGAGAAAATCTGGAAAGAGGAACGAAAAAAAGCTGAATCGGGAATCAATCATAACGCCGCTTTCAAAGCAAAGGGATATGATATTGACCAAAACGCTCTTGAAATCGCGAAAGCCAACGCTCAAAAGGCAGGAGTCGGCGACAGAATAGAATTTCAAAAAAGGGATATTGCTGATTTTGAATTTGACAGCGAGTTTCAGACCACAATCGTGAATCCGCCGTACGGAGAACGGCTTCTCGATATTGACTCAGCTGAAAAAATATATAAAACAATGGGCGAAAAGTTTCTCAGGCAAAAGGGCAAAAGTTACGGTATTATTACGCCTGACGATGACTTTGAAAAACTGTTTAAAAGAAAGGCCGATAAACGCAGAAAGCTTTATAACGGAACGCTTCAATGTCAGTTTTATATGTATTTTAAATATTAATGCGTTTATTTAGTTGTTTTAGTCAAAAAATTGATATCATTCTATTGTATTTGTCGGAAATTTGTATTATAATATTAGAGTAAATATGAATAATTATACTCTTTGGAGGTAAGCTATGGGTAAAAATAAAATTGCTGTTTTAACAAGCGGCGGCGACGCCCCCGGAATGAACGCTGCGGTTCGAGCGGTTGTACGTTCCGCTATCGCTAAAGGAATGGACGTTTACGGTGTTTACCGCGGATATAACGGCCTTTTGAACGGCGATGTTGAAAAAATGAATCTCCGTTCCGTTTCCGATATAATCGGTAACGGCGGTACTATGCTTTATACGGCAAGAAGCGAGGAGTTCAAAACTCTCGCTGGACAGAAAAAAGCCGCTCAGCATTGTAATGAATTAGGTATTAACGGCGTTGTAGTAATCGGCGGAGACGGTTCTTTCGCGGGAGCGAGAGCGCTTACAAACGCGGGCGTAAATTGTATCGGCGTACCCGGTACTATTGATAACGATATCGCCTGCTCTGAATATACAATCGGTTTTGATACCGCTATGAATACCGCTATTGAAATGATAGATAAAATCCGAGATACCGCTCAGTCGCATGACCGTTGCTCTATAGTTGAGGTAATGGGACGCCGTTGCGGTGATATAGCTTTACAGGTAGGTATTTCCTGCGGCGCTACGGCTATTCTTGTTCCTGAGGTTGAGCACGATATTGAGCGCGACGTTATCGCTCGTATAGTTGATACTCAGAAAACAGGTAAAAAACACTTTATCGTTGTTGTTGCCGAGGGTGTCGGCGGAGTTAACGACCTCGCTAAATACGTTGAGAAACGTCTTGGTATCGAAACAAGAGCTACGATTCTCGGTCACGTTCAGCGCGGCGGTTCGCCCACGGTACGCGACAGAGTTGTCGCTTCAATTATGGGACACAGAGCTGTTGACCTCTTAGCCGAGGGTAAGGGCAACAGAGTAGTCGCTATGAAGAACGGCAAAATTGTTGACTACGATATAACAGAAGCGTCCAGTATGTC
>CADBSD010000095.1 GCA_902797225.1 uncultured Ruminococcus sp.
CATGATTTGACGGCAAGCCGCCATGATTTGCGCAGAGCGCATGATTTCTCGCTTCGCTCCATTAATAATGCCGAAGGCAAATCATGCGGCGACGCCGCCGCGATTCATTATCGTGACATCAACACGACATTCTCGATATGTGGCGTCCGTGAGAATAAATCTACGGACGTTATTTCTTTTATGGAATAATTCTTCTCCGTGAACAGCCTTAAATCCCTCGCCAGAGTTTCGCTGTCACAGCTTACGTAGACGATTTTTTCGGGCTTCATTCCAACGATTGTGCCGATAAGCTCGCTGTCGAGCCCCTTTCTCGGCGGGTCAACGATGATTACGTTGGGCTTTACGCCGTCTGCTCTGAGCTTTTCGGCGGCGAATTTGGCGTCGCCGCAGATAAACTCAGCGTTTTTAATTTCGTTGTGCTCGGCGTTTTTGTACGCGTCGTTGACGGCGTCGCCGATTATCTCAACGCCGATAAGCTTTTTACAGCTCTGTGCCATAGTGAGCCCTATCGTGCCCGTACCGCAGTATAAATCGAGCAGGACTTCATCTCCCTTTAAATCGGCGTAGTTTTTAGCTATTGTATAGAGCTTTTCCGCCTGAGCGCGGTTGACCTGGTAAAAGGACAGGGGAGATATCTTGAATTTTTTACCGCAGAGGATATCCTCAATATAATCCTTTCCGTAGGCGGTGCGGTTTTTTGAGCCGAGAACCACGTTTGTATTTTCTGTATTAGAATTAAAAATCACGCTTTTGAGATTGGGAAGCTCGTCTTTAAGATTTTTGATCAGCTTGTCCTCCTGTTTCAGCCCGTTTCCGTTAACGACGTAACAAATCATTAACTCATCTGTCTTTTCGGCATATCTTATGTAGAGGTGTCTGAGTTTTCCTTTTCCTGTTTTTTCGTCGTAGGCGGACTGCGCGGTTTCGTTCATAAAGGCGCGGGTTATCTCAGATACTTTGTTAAAGCTTTCGGGCTGGAGCAGACAGTCGGCGCAGGGGACGATTCTGTGGCTGTGGCTTGCGTAATAGCCGAACTCAACGCCGTTTTCGGTATTTCGGCAGGGCAGCTGCGCCTTGTTTCTGTAGCGGTCGGTTTTATCGCTTCCGACGACCTCGTTGACCTTTATGTCCTTTAAACCGCCGATTCTCTCGAGCGCGTCCTGTACGCGTGTGCGTTTAATTTCTTTTTCGGAATTATAATTTATATGACGGTAGGTACACCCGCCGCATTTCCCGAAAGCCTCGCAGTCGTTTTCGATACGGCTGTCTGAGGGCGTGATTATTCTCTCGATTTTCCCGTACGCGTACGTTTTTTTGACCTTCAATACGCGTACCTCAAGCTCGTCGCCGATTGCGGAAAAGGGCACGAAAACCACAATCCCGTCCTCGGTTTTGCCGACGCCGCTTCCCTGAGCGGTCATCGAGGTTATTTTTAATGTGATAATATCGTTCTTTCGCAACTGCCTGTTCATTTCTCACGCTTCCAAGTTATTAAAATTGATAATAATATTTTATCATTAACCGCATTATTTGGCAATATGCGAGAAATATTTTATTTTTCCTTTAAGGTATTTATTTTTGCCTTAAAAAGCAATATAATTATATAAGACATATATAATGTATATAAAATATCAGAAATAGCGAAAAGAGGTACTGATATGAAATACGACCATATTCTGGAAAAAATAAAGAGAATCCATTTTATCGGAATCGGCGGAAGCGGAATGTGCCCGCTCGCTGAAATACTTATGAGCGAGGGCTTTGAGATCCAGGGCTCGGATATGAACGAGGGCGAAACTCTCGACAAAATCAAGGGCTACGGTATTCCCGTATTTATGGGACATAAGGCGGAAAATATCGACGGAGCGGAGCTTGTTGTATATTCCGCCGCCGTTAAGGAGAATAACCCCGAACGCGCCGAGGCTGTGAAGCGCGGTATTCCCTGTATAGAAAGAAGCGTAATGCTCGGTATCGTGTGCCGCCGTTACAAGCGCAGTATCGCGATTTCGGGTACTCACGGAAAAACCAGCACAACGGGAATGCTGACTCAGGTGCTTATCGGCTCGGGCTTCGACCCGTCCGCTATTATCGGCGGAAAGCTTCCGTTTATCGGCGGAAACAGCTATGTCGGCCACAGCGATATCATCGTGTGCGAGGCGTGCGAGTATGTGGACACCTTCCTCGAGCTTACGCCCTTTGTTTCGGTTATCCTGAATATTGACGCCGACCACCTCGACTATTTCAAAAACCTCGATAACATCAAAAAATCCTTCAAAAAATTCGCCGAGCAGACCACGGGCGCGCTTATCTTAAACGGCGACGACGAGAACACAATGGACGCCGTTAAGGACGTAAAGGCTGTAAAAATAACCTACGGCTTCAACAGCACAAACGACTACTACGCCGAGAATATAAGCGCCGACAAGGGCGTTCACGAAACGTTCGACCTTATGCACAACGGCGAAAAGCTCACTACGATAAAGCTTATGGTACCCGGCAGACACAATATTTATAACGCGCTTGCCACAGCCGCTACTGCTTATTATCTCGGAGCTAACGCGAAGGAGATCGCCGAGAACTTAGAGAAGTTCGGCGGAGTCCACAGACGTTTCGAGATTCTCGGAAAACCCGGAGAGATAACGGTTGCCGACGATTTCGCTCATCATCCGACAGAGCTTACGGCGACGCTCAACGCCGCTATGAATATGGGCTTTAACAAGGTCTGGGCGGTGTTCCAGCCCCATACGTTCTCGAGAACGGCTATGCTTCTGGACGATTTCGCCGAGGCGCTGAAAATCCCCGACGAGGCGATCATCTCGGAAATCCTCCCCGTAAGAGAAACGAATACCTACAATATTTATTCTACGGATTTAGGCGCTAAGGTCCCGAACTCCAAGTGTCTGGATACATTTGAGGAAATCACCGATTATGTATGCGAAAACGCGAAGGCGGGCGACCTTATACTGACAATGGGCGGCGGCAACGTCTATATGTGCGCTAATATGATACTAAAAAAATTAAAAGAGAAATATGAATAAGAGAACCAAAAACCGCTTCGGCGGTTTTTGTTTTTTGGAAAAGGGCTAAGGGCACAGGGCTAAGGGCTAAGGGAAGGTCGGGAAGAAAACTTGAAAAAACAATAACGTATTATGCCCGACCGAATTTGTATGCTCCGCAAGCGGAGCTTGCATATAAATATGGTCGGGACACCGACATATTTTCAAAATTCGAGCTGTCTGC
>CADBSD010000096.1 GCA_902797225.1 uncultured Ruminococcus sp.
AATAAAAAAAGCCGACCTTTCAACTGAAAAATCGGCTTTAAAGTCAAATATAATTACGAACCTTTAACGATCTTCGTTACTTGCTTTCCGATATACTCCTTCTCCTCAGAATTCATACTTCTGTATGCAAGGATTAATTTTTCCTCATTGGGAGTAAGCGCGACAACAGGCTCAGACTTACTATCGTCTGAGGCGACAAGAGCCGTTATACCCTCCTCTGTATATCCGAGTAATGTGTTAAAATCAACACCGAGAATATCACAAATTTTCTTTAGCTTCTCCTGCCCCGGCTCAGACTTACCTGTTTCGTAGTAAGTATAGGTCGAGCGGGAAATATTCAACATATCAGCCATCTCTTGCTGAGAAAATTTAGAATGTTTCTTTCGAAGATCTCTTAAATGTCTACCGAATGATTTGGACATAAAGGACACCCACCTTTCTGCATTCTATTTAAGTGAAAATATACAAAAAAATAATGTATATCTTCTAGCTTAGGTATAGTATAAAATAGAAAAATTTCATTGTCAATACAAGTGGGTAAATTGTCACAGTTTTATTTTTAAAAGTGAATAATATAATTTATTAGACATAGGTACTTGCAAATTTTTTAGTTTTGAGGTATAATAATCTCACGCGGGTTCGCTGGTGTAGCTCAGTCGGTAGAGCATCTCACTCGTAATGAGAAGGTCACGTGTTCAAGTCACGCCACCAGCTCCAACGCAGGCTGATACTGGATTGTATCAGCCTTTTTTTATTTTTCCCGTTTAACGGCTGATAATTCATATTGTATTTATATGTTTTGAGTATTTCTACCGTAACCATAAAAAAAGAAATGAATTATAAAAAATTTTTTTATTCAATTTTAAAATATTTTTAAAGTTAAAAGAATAACGATTAGACATATTTTTAACAATGTATAAATTATATATATTTCAGTATATTTATACATTTGTATTTTTAAATAAAAAGGTGTATAATGATATTAATATAATAATGTATAGAAAAAGGAATGGTAATTTTGGCTAAAAAACAATTTAAATCAGAATCAAAACGACTCTTGGACCTTATGATTAATTCAATTTATACTCATAAGGAAATTTTTTTGAGGGAGCTCATCTCCAACTCGAGCGACGCTATCGACAAGCTCTGCTTTATCTCCCTTACAGATGATAAAGTGGGACTGTCCCGCGAGGACTTCAAAATCAACCTCACGCTCGACAAAGAAAACCGTATTCTCAAAATCGAGGATAACGGTATCGGAATGGACAAGGACGACCTGGACAAAAACCTCGGCACAATCGCCTCCTCGGGCTCTTACCGTTTCAAACAGGAAATGGAAAAGGCTGACGACGTAGATATTATCGGTCAGTTCGGCGTAGGCTTTTACTCCGCTTTTATGGTAGCGGACAAGGTTGAGGTGCTCACAAAGAAATACGGAAGCGACACAGGCTATATCTGGACGTCCTCGGGCGCTGACGGCTATACGATTAAGGAAGCCGAAAAAGACAGCGTCGGTACGATAATCACTCTGCACATCAAGGAAGATACAGAAAATGAAAACTACTCCGAGTTTCTTGAACAGTACAGAATTTCTGAGCTTGTAAAGAAATACAGCGATTATATCCGCTATCCTATTATAATGGATATGACAAGAAGCAAGGTAAAAGAGGAAACAAAAGACAGCGACAAGCCCGAGTACGAAAGCGTAACCGAGGCTGAAACGCTGAACTCTATGGTTCCTATCTGGCAGCGTCCGAAAAAAGATGTAAGCGAGGAGGAATACGAAAAATTCTACCGCGACAAGTTTATGGCGTTCGACAAGCCCGCGAAAATCATCACAACCTCTGTCGAAGGAGTTGTCACCTACAAGGCGCTTTTATATATCCCCTCTAAAGCTCCCTACGATTATTACACTAAGGAATACAAAAAGGGCTTACAGCTTTACTCAAGCGGCGTGCTTATTATGGAAAACTGCGAGGAGCTCTTACCCGAGCATTTCAGATTCGTAAAAGGCGTAGTCGACAGTCAGGATTTCTCGCTCAATATATCAAGAGAAGTTCTCCAGCACGACCACCAGCTCAAAACAGTCGCTAACACACTCGAGAAGAAAATCAAAAACGAGCTTTCTTCCCTGCTCAAAAAGGACAGAGAAACATACGAAAGCTTCTACAACGAGTTCGGCCGTCAGCTCAAATACGGTATCGTAAGCGACTACGGAATGCATAAGGACAATTTAAAAGACCTTATTATGTTCTATTCCTCCAACGACGAAAAGCTTACGACTCTCTCCGAGTACGTTGACAGAATGAGCGAGGAGCAGAAATACATCTATTTCGCCACAGGCGAAAACATCAGCTCCATAAGCAAGCTTCCGCAGGCTGAAATGGTTCTCTCCAAGGGCTTTGAGGTTCTCTACTGCACTCAGGAGATTGACGAGTTCACGCTCCAGACCTTACAGCAATACGGCGACAAACAGTTCAGAAGCGTCGACAGCGACGACCTCGGTATCGAAACTGAGGAAACCAAGGAAGAAGCCGAGGATAACAGCGAGGTACTTAAGTTCGTAAAAGAAGCTCTCGGCGACAAGGTAAGCGAGGTAATCCAGAGCAAAAAGCTCGTAAGCCACCCCGTATGTCTTACGGCAAAGGGCGGTATCAGCTTCGAAATGGAAAAATACTTCGCGGCTATGCAGCCCGAGGCGGGTATGAAGGCGCAGAGATGTCTTGAACTCAATATGAATCACAGCGCCGTTAAGACCATGAAGGACTTAATCGGCAGCGACGACGAAAAGGCTAAAAAATACGCTGAGATTTTCTACAACCAGGCTCTGCTTATCGCGGGACTTCCGATAGAAAACCCCTCCGACTACGCTGATTTAGTCTGCTCGTTAATGTAAAAATCAATAACACAATATATAATTCGGTGAATTTGCATAAATTTGCCGAATTTTTTCTTATTTACTATTGAATATCAACAGAAAGTTTATTATAATTAAACTAATAATACGAACTCACGGGGGTGTAAAAATGAGAAAAACAAAAATAATCTGTACATTAGGACCTGCCTGCGATACAAAGGAAACCTTGCTCGCTATGATTGACGCGGGAATGAATGTAGCCAGAATAAATATGTCGCACGGAACTCACGAGGAACAGAAGGTTCGTCTTGACCGCCTTAAGGAAGCAATCAAGGAAAGCGGTAAAAACGTCGCGATTCTCCTCGATACTAAAGGCCCTGAGGTAAGAGTAGGCACATTTGAAAACGGAAGCGCCGTGCTTATCGAGGGCAAGGAGTTTTCTCTCTACAAAGAAAACAAAATGGGCACAGACGAGGGAATCGGCATAAGCTATCCCAAGCTTGTCGACATTTTCCTAAACGAAAAGCAGAAGGCGATTGGCAGAAAAATCCTCCTCGACGACGGAAAGATCAATCTCGTTGTCACTGAGGTCAACGCTAAAGAAATCAAATGTCTTGTAGTCAAGGGCGGCAGACTCTCCAACAGAAAGAGTATAAATATCCCCGACTACCATATTTCTATGCCTTACGTAAGCGCTAAGGACAGAGCCGATATCGAGTTCGGACTCCAGAACGGCGCTGAAATCGTAGCCGCCAGCTTTGTGCGCTCCGCCGACGACGTAAGCACCCTGCGCGATTACATAGACAGTATCGGCTTCGAGGGTGTAGATATAGTATCAAAAATCGAGAACCAGAGCGGCTATGACGATATCGACCGTATTATCTCGCTCTCAAACGGCATTATGGTAGCCAGAGGCGATATGGGTGTTGAGATCCCGTTCATCAAGCTCCCCGAGATTCAGAAAACAATTATCAGAAAAACCGTAGCGAACGGCAAATACGTAATAACCGCGACTCAGATGCTTGAGAGTATGACCACAAATCCCCTCCCCACCCGAGCCGAAATAAGCGACGTAGCTAACGCCGTATACGATGGAACCTCCGCCGTAATGCTTTCGGGTGAGTCCGCCGCGGGCAAATATCCCGTAGAGAGCGTTAAGGCGCTCAACGATATCTGCACCGAGGCAGAGAGCAACCACGAGGACAATATGCTCCAGGAATACATCGAGAAATACGACGACAGCAACAGCTTCAGAAAGAGTATCTGTTACTCGGCAAAGCACGTAGCTATGGCGGTTGGCGCTAAAGCGATCATCGTAGAATCCGCGACTGGCAAGGTAGCGAGAGCTATGGCTCATTTCCGTCCCGAGTGTCCGATTATCGCGGTTGTCACCTCAACCTTAGTACAGCACAAGCTCTGCCTCAGCAGAGGCGTAACGGCTGTTCTGGGCGAGAATCTGACCAACATCGACCAAATCACAAAGCAGGCTATGGAAAAGGCTCTGGAAACAGGAATCGTATCAGAGGGCGATACAGTTGTAGTAATCTCCTCGAATAAAATCGAGCCCTCCTACGGCACAGATACGCTCCAGATCAAGGTACTTTAATGGATAACATTATCTTGATAGGTATGCCCTCTTGCGGCAAAAGCACGCTCGGCGTTGTATTGGCGAGAAAGCTCGGCTACGGATATCTGGATACCGACTCTTTTATTTCTCAAAGAGAAAAAAGCACGCTTCAGGGAATAATCGATAAATACGGGCTTGAGCGGTTTCTTGAGATAGAAAGCAGCGTCGGAAGCGAGATTGTATGCGACAGGGTAATTATCGCGACTGGCGGTTCTATGGTAATGTCCGAGGAAGCTATGAACAATCTGAAATCGCTCGGTAAGGTCGTGTATATTAACGTACCGATAAAAGAGCTTAAGCATAGGCTCAAGGATTTCTCCGAGCGCGGTATAGCCAAAAACGACGGTGAAACGCTGGAGGATATCTATAACAAACGAAAGCCCTTCTACGATAAATACGCCGATATTACGGTTGATTACAAAGACGGCTGCTCCCTTGAGGAAACCGTAGAGGATATAATAAAGGCAATAGAAAACAATTGAATAAGCTAACGCCGGCGAGGTTTCCCCCGTCGGCGTTTTTGTATCGCTGTTTGGTATTATTTAATTTTAATCTTAACAACCTTTGTAACAGATTTCGGCTTGTAAGCGTCGTTGCCCGCGGCGGTGATATTTACCTTGAAATTATATGTTCCTTTTTTAGCTTTCTTCCACTTCTTAATAGTGATAACGCCCTTGGAGCTTATCTTGGTAAGCTTTTTGATTTTCTTGGGAACGCTTGTAAGCTTGTAGGTTACTTTACCCTTAGCGTTTTTGACTGTGATAGCCTTGACTGTCTGAGCTTTCTTCTTGAGGTTTTTGAGCTTGACTGTCTTAGTTTTAACAGTTACCTTTACGGGGTTAGCCTTCTTAGCGATTACGGCGGGAGCTGTCGTTACCGGAGCTGTTGTAACCTGAGGCTCTGTTGTAGCAACGGGCACGGTTGTGGCCGCAGGATCGGTTGCGGTAGTAGGCTTGGTTTCGCCATTTTCGGTAGGCTTTTCCGTAGTCGGCTGAGTAATGGGTTCGGTAGTAGTCGGCTGGGTTTCTGTCGGCTCCGTTCCCTCGCTTACCTCAAATTTAATTCCGTTCGCCTCGGCGTAGGTCTGAGCTGCAGAACCCGCTTTACCGATTAACTTAAAATCATCCGAATTGCTCAAAAACGCGCCGTCGCTGATTGTCTTAACGCTTTCGGGAATTTTAATCTCGGACACGAGAGGAAGCTCGGAGAACGAGCCGCTGCCGATTGTTTCAATTCCTTCGCCGAGCGTGACGCTCCTGAGCTTCTCGCAGTTCTGGAAGCAGTCGGCTCCGATTGACTTAACCGAACCCGCGATTTTAACAGTTTCGATTTCTTCGGAGTTGAGCATAATTGCCTCGCCAATAGCGTCTACACTGTCCTCTACTACCAAATGCTTTGCCTCCAAGAGGTATTCCTCGAAGCTATCGTCATAATAGAAGTTGGGCGTGCGTTCAACGGTAAAGGTACAGGTATCAGGCGCATATTTCCAAATGAGCGCGCCATAAGTTGTGACATAACCGTCATATACTATCGGATCAGTGCTGCCTTTGTCCTTACAATAGATTGTTATATCACTGGTGACTGGTGTATTTATTCTAACATATTTCACGTGAAAATGTTGTACAAAAATCAAACACCAAACTTATACACAATAAACAAAGGGGCTGTGAAAAAACAGCCTAGCCAACAAGAAGGCACATAACCGAAAGTAATGACGGTTGTGTGCCTTTTGTGGTATAATAAA
>CADBSD010000097.1 GCA_902797225.1 uncultured Ruminococcus sp.
CATCTTTACAGAGCGTAACGGTATCTACATTATCGACTTACAGAAGACTGTAAAGAAGCTCGACGAAGCTTATAACTTCGTAAAAGAAGTATCAATGGAAGGCAAAAGCGTTCTTTTCGTTGGTACAAAAAAGCAGGCTCAGGACTCAATTAAAGAGGAAGCCGAGAGAGCGGGCGCTTACTATGTTAACGCGAGATGGCTCGGAGGTATGCTTACAAACTTTTCAACAATCCGCAGAAGAATCGCTCGTTTAAAGCAGCTCAGAGCTATGCAGGAAGACGGTACATTCGATCTTCTTCCCAAGAAGGAAGTAATCAAGCTTAACCTCGACATTGATAAGCTTGAGAAGTTTATGGGCGGTATCAAGGATATGCCTGAGATGCCCGGCGCTATGTTTATCGTTGACCCCAGAAAAGAAAAAATCGCTGTAGCAGAGGCTAAAAAGCTCAATATCCCCGTAGTAGCTATCGTTGATACAAACTGTGATCCCGACGAGATCGACTACGTAATCCCCGGTAACGATGACGCTATCCGCGCGGTTAAGCTTATCGCGGGCGCTATGGCTGACGCTATTATCGAGGGCCGTGAGGGCCAGATGGGCGCGGCTGAAATCAACGAGGACGCTGACGAGGCTGAAGAAGAGGCTTAATTACTAATTTTTTAAAATATAATAATTATCGAAAGGATTGATATAAATGAGTTTTACAGCTCAGGACGTTAAGGCGTTAAGAGAGAAAACAGGCTGCGGTATGATGGACTGCAAAAAAGCTTTAGTTGAAGCTGACGGCGATATGGACAAGGCGGTAGACATCCTTCGTGAGCAGGGTCTTGCCAAGGTTGCTAAAAAGGCTTCCAGAATTGCCGCTGAGGGCGTAGCTTTCGCTACAACCTCCGATGATAACAAAACAGGCGTAGTTGTTGAGGTTAACGCTGAAACAGACTTCGTTGCCAAGAACGCGGACTTTATGGCTTTTGTTGAGACTGTAGCAAAGACTATTCTCAACAATAATCCCGCCGACGTTGAGGCTCTTATGACATTAAAGGCTGACGGCTCGGATATGACAATTGACGAGCTTCTCCGTGAGAAGATTCAGGTTATCGGCGAGAACATTAAGATTCGTCGTTTCCAGAGATATGAAGGCGCTTGTGTATCTTACGTACACGCTGGCGGTAAGATCGGCGTACTCGTAAACTTCGATACAGACGCTGCCGATAAGGCGGAGTTCGTTACCTGCGGTAAGGACGTAGCTATGCAGATTGCCGCTTTAGGAACACAGTATCTCAACCGTGATCAGGTTCCCGCCGAGGTAATTGAGCACGAGAAAGATATTATGAGAGCTGAGGTTATCAATTCAGGTAAGCCCGAGGCTATCGCCGATAAAATCGTTATGGGTAAAATCAACAAGTTCTATAAAGAGAACTGCTTAGTTGATCAGGAGTTCGTTAAGGACAGCAAGCAGACTGTTAAGCAGTATGTAGATTCCGTAGCTAAGGCTATCGGCGCTAAAATCGCTATCAAAGAATTCGTTCGTTTTGAGAAGGGCGAGGGACTTGAGAAGCGTCAGGACGACTTCGCTGCTGAAGTTGCTTCAATGACAAAATAATTAATCTATAATTTAAAAGGTTATCTCATTTTTTGGGATAACCTTTTTTGTTACAAAAATGTAGCCAAATTATGGTTTATAATTCCTTTATAGCGTTATAATATCTAAGTGTTAGAGTAAAATTATTATAACTATAATTATGATTACGGAGTGATAAAAATGGGAATAAAATATAAAAGGATTCTTTTAAAGCTTTCTGGAGAATCGCTCGCGGGTGACAAGAAAATGGGTATTGATTTTGAAACCGTTTCAAAAATCTGCGAGCCAATTAAACGTCTTAACGACGAGGGCGCCGAAATCGCAATCGTTGTAGGCGGCGGAAACTTTTGGAGAGGAAGAAGCTCTGGCTCTATGGATAGAACAAGAGCCGACCATATCGGTATGCTTGCGACAGCTATAAACGCTTTGGGCGTTGCCGATTCACTTGAGGCTTTAGGCGTTGACGTTCGCGTTCAGACCGCTATTTCAATGCGTCAGGTTGCCGAGCCCTATATCAGAGGGAAAGCTATCCGCCACCTTGAAAAAGGCAGAGTAGTTGTATTCGGCTGCGGAACAGGTAATCCGTTCTTCAGCACAGATACCGCCGCGGCGTTAAGAGCGGCTGAGATTGAGGCTGAAATCATTATGAAAGCCACAATGGTTGACGGCGTATATAACTGTGACCCGAAAACGAATCCCGACGCCGTTATGTATGACGAAATCACTCACCATGAGGTGTTAAACAAGGATCTCGCCGTAATGGACAGCACAGCCGCTTCTCTTTGCAGAGATAACGGAATTGATATTCTTGTGTTCAATATTGACGATCCCGAAAATATCTACAAGGCTGTTACAGGCGAGAACATCGGAACTCTTGTTCATTAATAACTTAAATAATTAATTCTTATAAGTACGCGGTAAGAAAACGGAAATATTATAAAACGCGGACAGAAAGGCTAAGGACTTTACTATGAAAGACGTATTAAAACGCGCTGAAGAAAGAATGCAGAGAAGAATTAATCATCTCAACGACGAGTACAAAACAATCAGAGCTGGCAGAGCTAACCCCTCTATTCTCGACAAAGTTAAGGTTGATTACTACGGAACTCCGACTCCCGTAAATCAGGTTGCCAACGTTTCCGTACCCGAGGCGAGAACAATTACAATTCAGCCTTGGGATGCGTCAATGCTCGGCGCTATAAATAAGGCGATACAGGTATCGGATATCGGTATCAATCCCCAGAACGACGGCAAGCTTATCCGTCTTAACTTCCCGCCTCTTACAGAGGACAGACGTAAGGAAATCGTTAAGGATGTTTCTAAAATCGCCGAGGGTACTAAAGTTCAGATTCGTAACGTAAGACGCGACGCTATCGACGACCTCAAAAAGCTCAAGAAAAGCGGCGACTTAACAGAGGACGATTTAAAAGACGGCGAGAAAGAGATGCAGAAGCTTACAGATAAGTTTATTAAACAGACAGATTCTATCTGCGCCGATAAGAAGAAAGAGATTATGGAGCTTTAATTATGGGCTTCTTTAAAAAGAAACATACTCCTCCCGAGCATCGTGTTCTTCCTAAGCATATCGGCATTATTATGGACGGTAACGGACGCTGGGCTAAAAAGCGTAGGCTTCCGCGATCGGCTGGACATAACGCGGGAGGAAAGGTTTTTCGTAAAATATCAAGATATTGCAGCGATATCGGTATAAAGTATCTTACCGTTTACGCTTTTTCTACAGAAAACTGGAAACGTCCCAAAGAAGAAATCGACGCCTTGATGAAGCTCTTCAAGGATTATCTCGAAGAAGCTCTGCGCGATTTCAAGGACGACAGTATAGTTGTCCGCTTTATAGGCGATAAAACTCCTTTCTCCGACGAGCTTAAGGCTCTTATGATAGAAAACGAGGAAGGCTCAAAGGACCGCGACGGTATGGTGCTTAATATCGCTATGAACTACGGAAGTCGCGACGAAATCGTAAGAGCTGTAAAGAATATCTGTAAAGGTGTTAAAAACGAAGAATTTGACATAGATTCTATAGATGAAGATTTAGTTTCAGATAATCTCTATACGGCAGGTCAGCCCGATCCCGATTTGATAATCAGACCGTCGGGGGAATACAGAATATCCAATTTTCTGTTGTGGCAGTCCGCTTATACGGAATTTGTAATAATGAATAAGCTTTGGCCTGATTTCAAAGAAAAGGATCTTGACGAAGCAATCGATATTTTTAATAGTAGGAATCGTCGTTTTGGCGGCGTATAAGGTGTTTTAGATTATGGACTCGATGAAATCCCGTTTGTTAACCGCGGCGATAGGCGTGCCTTTAGCCTTGGCGGCTTTTGTACTGGGTGAGTATTTTCACTGGACAATGCACATACTTATCTCAATTCTTTGTCTGCTTATGGTTTATGAGCTGTTGTCAGCGGGAAAGTTGAATAATAATATCAGTATTTTTATTCCATGCGCGGTTTATGCGTTTATACAACCTGTTTTGATTCCCTTTAAATTCGGATTTTTTCCGATGTATTTATTTATACTCATTATGTTTTTTATAATGATTCAAAACAGCGGCAAAGTGAAATACATAGATTTATGTTTTTCTGTTTTGGGTGTTTTAGTAATAGTGCTCGGTATGTCGAGTATTTTGCTTCTTCCTCCCAAATACAATGATTACTATACATTTTTCTTAGTATTTCCGATAGGCGTAGCGTGGTGCGCGGACGCGGGAGCGTATTTTACGGGAGTCTTCTTCGGAAAGCGCAAGCTTTGTCCGAAAGTAAGCCCGAATAAAACAGTAGAGGGATTTCTCGGCGGAATAGTTGTCGGAACTGTATCCGCGCTTATAATTGGATTCATTTATTCCTTTGTTTATTCGAAGGCCGAGTTTAATTACGTTCTTATTCTCTTACTCGGATTACTCGCTAGTATTATCTCTGTTTTGGGAGATTTGTCATTCTCGCTTATAAAGCGTTCGTGTAAGATTAAAGATTTCGGTTCGATTTTCCCCGGCCACGGCGGATTTCTCGACAGATTTGACAGCGTGATTTTCGCCGCGCCCCTGATTTATTTTACGGGAAAGTATTTTGCTATTTTTATATTATAGGTGAACTATGGTAAATAATATTTCTATTCTGGGTTCTACTGGCTCAATCGGAACTCAGGCATTAGACGTTGTAGATAACTTAAGCTTAAAAGTATCCGCGATTACCGCGAATAGAAATATAAATGTACTCGAAGAGCAGGTTAGAAAATACAAGCCTGCTCTTGCGGTTGTTTTTGACGAAAGTAAATACTCTGAATTTAAGAGAAATATTGCGGATACTAACACTGAGGTATCCTGCGGTATGGAAGGGCTTATAAAGGCGGCAACCATAGACAGCGCCGATTTGATTCTTAATTCGGTTGTTGGAATGGTTGGGCTCCAGCCGACAATCTTCGCCGCGAAAGCTAAAAAGGATATCGCGCTCGCTAATAAAGAAACTCTCGTAGCGGGCGGAAGCCTTGTTATGAACGCGGTTAAGGAGAACAATGTTAATCTATATCCCGTAGACAGCGAGCACAGCGCGATCTTTCAGTGCTTGCAGGGCTGTCCTGAGAAAAAAGCTCTTAAAAGATTGATTTTAACCGCCTCGGGCGGACCGTTTTTCGGCAAAAAGCTAGAGGATTTAAAGAATGTAACTGTAGAACAGGCGCTTAATCATCCCAACTGGGATATGGGAGCAAAAATAACCATTGATTCCGCTACAATGATGAACAAGGGCTTGGAGATTATCGAGGCGTCCTGGCTTTTCGATATGCCCGCCGATAAAATCGACGTGGTTGTACACCGTGAGAGCGTTATTCACTCACTTATTGAATATGTCGATAATTCCGTACTGGCTCAGCTCGGAGTTCCCGATATGCGAATTCCTATACAGTACGCCATTACTTATCCAAAAAGGTTTGAGTCGCCCGTAAAACAGCTTAATCTGACCGATTACGGCAAGCTTACTTTCTTTGAGCCCGACTACGAAACATTTAAGTGTCTTAAAGCCTGCAAGCAGGCGATAGACAGGGGAGGATTATGCGCGGCGGCGGCAAACGGAGCTAACGAGGTCGCGAACGCTATGTTCAGAGAGAAAAAGATTTCTTTCCTCGATATCGGCGATTTGGTTATGGACGCTATGCTTAATCAGGATAACGTTGAAGCTGAAACAGTAGACGATGTCTTGAAAGCGGACAAAACAGCCCGTGAATTTGTACTAAATAATATCTGATATTCGGAGTTGAAATAGTTTGGCAGTTTTAACAACTATAGCTTTAATAATTATTGGTGTTTCACTTTTTGAGCTGATAATCCTGTTCCATGAAGGCGGGCACTTTATCGCCGCTAAAAAAAGCGGGGTAAAGGTAAACGAGTTCGCTTTGGGAATGGGGCCGAAAATATTCGGCTTTAAAAAGGGTGAAACTCAGTATTCTCTGCGTCTTTTTCCAATAGGCGGTTACTGCGCTATGGAAGGAGAGGACGAGGAAAGCGATAATCCCCGTGCCTTTACAAACGCGAAAATCTGGAAAAGAATGATTATAATTGTAGCGGGAGCGTTTATGAATATCGTCCTCGGCTTAATTATGATGTTCGCTATCGTTATTCAGTCCTCTGCTTTTTCCTCGACAACGGTAAGCGGCTTTTCCCAGAACTCTTTTTCGGCTAACAGCGGTCTTGAGGTTGGAGATACCATAACCAAGGTCAACGATTACAGCGTTTGGTGCGATAAGGATATGGCTTTCGCTATGGCTACGATTAAGTGTGAAAATGTTGACGGAAGTCAGCTTAGCATTTATAAAGAGGACTGCTGCATTACTCTTTGTCAGCTCTACGCGGAAGCTTATAACAAGAAAAATCCAGCGTATACAAAAAAGCAACTCGATAATCTGCTTAACATACTTAACGAAGGCTGTACCAGAATAAATAATACAAAATCCAAAGCCGCGGCGAAATCCGTAATGGATGATTATTATTCTGATATGGAATTAAACTTAGGCGTAAAAAAATATAAAATCCCTGAGATTAAGGAGCGTAAAACCCGTCAGCGTTATGTAACCGATATGGAGGTTACAAGAAACGGGAAGAACATTAAGCTTAAAGACGTTCAGTTATATACCTATCTTGAAAGTAAGGACGCTAAAGAGCCTTCTCTTTCAATCGACTTTTATGTCGAGCCGATAGAAAAAAACGTTGTTACAGTTCTTCAGCAGACAGGCATTCAGACCGTCGCCGTAGCGCGAATGGTATGGTCGTCGCTTATAGGTCTTGCGACTGGACAGTTTACGTTCAAGGACTTATCAGGTCCTGTCGGAGCGGCGTCCGCGATTACTCAGGTCGCGTCGCAGGGACTCGAGCACAGCTTCCTTGACGCGTTTAACAACATATTGTTTATGATGATGCTTATTACCGTTAACCTCGGTATTTTCAATATGTTACCGTTCCCCGCGCTTGACGGAGGAAGATTCTTGTTTTTGCTTATCGAGTTTATTTTCAGAAAACCGATACCTCGTAAGGTCGAGCAGGTTGTTAACGGAATAGGACTTGTAATACTGCTGGCGTTTATGGCGGTCATTACCGTTAAAGACATATGGATGCTGCTTCCGTTTGGCAAATAAGAATTTAATGAAAGGATATGGCGATTAATATGAGTAGTAAGATTCAGGTAACCGCGGGTAATGTAAAAATAGGCTCAAACGCTAAAATCAGCGTTCAGTCAATGCTAAACGTTCCCGCTGAGGATATAGAAAACAGCGTAAAACAGGCGATAGCCCTGGAAAAAGCGGGCTGCGATATCGTGCGCGCCGCGATACCTAACAAGGAAGCCGTTAAGCTTATCCCCGCAATAAAAGAAGCCGTAAATATTCCCTTAGTCGCCGATATCCATTTTGATTACAGACTCGCGTTAGAAGCTGTAGAAGCAGGTATTGATAAAATTAGAATTAACCCGGGCAATATCGGCTCGGACGACAGAGTAAAGGCTGTCGCTAAAGCCTGCGCCGCTAAGAATATACCAATCAGAATAGGCGTCAACAGCGGTTCGCTTGAAAAAGAGATACTCAATAAGTACGGTTCGCCTACAGCCGAGGCTTTGTGTGACAGCGCGCTTTATCATGCTTCTCTTTTAGAAAAGTTCGATTTTAACGATATAGTCCTTTCGATGAAAAGCTCTACCGTTTCCACAATGGTAAAAGCCTACGAATTAGCCGCCTCAAAATGCGATTATCCGCTTCACTTAGGCGTTACCGAGGCTGGTACGGAGCGTATGGGAATAATTAAATCCGCCGCCGGAATAGGTTCCTTGCTTATTCACGGAATAGGCGACACCATACGCGTATCATTAACGGCAGATCCCGTAAGGGAAATCTACGCCGCTAAGGATATTTTAAAATCGCTTGATATCGATAAAAGCGGAGTTCAGTTCGTATCCTGTCCTACCTGCGGAAGAACAAAGATAGATTTAATTTCCCTCGCTAACGAGGTACAGGAGCGCCTTAGAGATTGTAAACGCAACATAAAGGTCGCTGTAATGGGCTGTGTTGTAAACGGCCCAGGCGAAGCCAGAGAAGCCGATTACGGTATCGCGGGCGGCGACGGTATGGGACTAGTATTCAAAAAAGGAGAAATACTATACAAAGTCAGCGAGGATAAACTCGTTGACGCTTTAATAGAAGAAATAAATAAAGACGAATAAGTTTTCGAATAAGGAAGTATAATGAAAGAATTTTACGAAGTATTTGGAGAGTATATTGAACAAAACAGAATATCTGATGTAATAAATAATGCTGAAATTTCGGAAGTAAAGGTTAATTCTTCTCTGAGAACTATTGAAGTGGATTTGGATTTAAACAGTCTTGTAAGCAGAGCTGAACTGCACAACGCCGAAAACGCTATAGCAAAATCCAGACTTGCTTTAACAAAAGCTAATTTAAGTCCCCATTTTAATCCTGAGCTTTTTTGTGCCGATTATTTTAACGAGCTTGTCGCGGAATTAAAAGATTCAATTCCGCGTATCAACGGCACATTTAAAAACAGCGAGGTCGTTTTAAACGGCAATAATCTGGTTATTACTCTTTTTAACGGCGGAAAAGCTCTTTTGGACAGCATTGGATTTGACGCGGAACTTTCAAAGCTCATATATAAAGAGTTTAAAAGAGAAATTACAGTATCTTACGACGGCGTTACCACAATCGACGGTGAGAGCAAACAGTACCACGATTCTCAGGTAAATACCGAAAAGAAAATACATCGTGAGAATCTAGAGAAAATTGCCGAGATGTTTGAAACCGAGGAAGAAACCTCAAAGGCAAACGCCGAAAAACGCGCCGAAAATAAAACTCAGGAAATCGAGATAAGAAAGGGAAAATTCTTAACCCCTCAGATTATTCCGACCTCGGTTCGTCCGCTTTACGGACGTTCAGGAAACGGGAAAATCATCCCTATTTCCTCAGTCGCGTATGATTCGGGAAAGGTTTCCGTATGGGGTGACGTGTTTGCCTACGAGAAAAAGGTTACGCGTTCAGGCGATAAAAATATTATAACCTTTGATATTACCGATTACACGGGCTCAATCACCGTTAAGGTTTTCGGCCCGATAAAAAACACCTCCTGCGTCGAGCAGATAAAGGTAGGTCAGGCCGTCGTTGTAAGCGGCGACGTTGAGTTCGATAAATTCGCGGGCGGTACGGTAATTAACGCGAGAAGTATTTCTACAGCCGATAAGGTTAAGCTCGTAGATAACGCTCCTAAAAAACGTGTCGAGCTTCATTTACATACAAATATGTCCCAAATGGACGGTATGACGCCCGCTAAAGAGCTTATAAACAGAGCCGCCTCATGGGGACACAGCGCTATAGCTATTACCGACCACGGCGTTGCCCAGGCTTTTCCCGAGGCTATGAACACAGCCAGAAAAATCAATTCCAAAGAAGAAAAGATAAAAATAATTTACGGTACAGAAGCATACTTTATCGATGATTTGGTTGAGTCCGTTTCGGGCAATCAGAACGAAAGCCTTGACGGAACGTTCATTATTTTTGATATAGAAACAACAGGTTTATCGGCCAGAAAGGATAAAATCACGGAAATAGGCGCTGTTAAGGTGAAAAACGGCGAGGTAATAGATTCTTTCTCGACTTTCGCTAATCCCGAAATGCCTATTCCGTCCAAAATCACCGAGCTTACGGGAATTACAGACGCTATGGTTAAGGACGCTCCCTCACAGTCCGAGGCGGTAAAAGCGTTCCTCGATTTTGCAAACGGTAATATTCTTGTGGCTCACAACGCTCCTTTTGATACGGGATTTATCCGAGCGGCGTGCGAAAATATGGGCGTGCCTTATAACTTCACTTCAATTGATACCGTTGTAATCTGCCGCAGTATTTTAAGCGATATCAAGAATTGTAAGCTTGATACCGTAGCAAAATACTTACGTCTTGGTAATTTTAATCACCACAGAGCAACAGATGACGCGCAGATGCTGGCGTCAATTTTCTTCGAGCTGTGTAAACGCTTAAAGAATGACTATAATATTAAAGAAGTAAATGATATAAACACAAAGATAGTAGGCGGCGATTTTAAAAAGCTTCCGACATATCACCAGATTATTCTTGTTAAAAATCAGGTGGGTTTAAAAAATCTGTACAAGCTGATTTCAAAAAGCCACCTTGATTATTTCTATAAAAAGCCACGTATTCCGAAATCCGAGCTTGTTAAACACAGAGAAGGTCTTTTAATAGGCTCAGCCTGTGAGGCGGGACAGTTAATGCGCGCTATAATAGGCGGTAAGCCTAAGGATGAAATCAGAAAAATCGCTAAATTCCACGATTATCTTGAAATTCAACCCACAGCGAATAACGAGTTTTTAATCAGAACAGGTCAGTATAAAAGCGAGAAAGAACTGCGGGATTTGAACCGACAGGTCATAAAGCTCGGTGAGGAGCTTAATATTCCTGTAGTCGCCACCTGTGACGTTCATTTTATGGACCCGACCGACGCTGATTTCAGAATGATTTTACAGGCGGGACAAGGCTATTCCGACGCCGCTAATCAGGCTCCGCTGTATCTGAGAACTACGGCTGAAATGCTTGAGGAGTTCTCATATCTTGGCAAGGATAAGGCTTACGAGGTAGTTGTTGAGAACACTAACAAAATCGCCGACCTTATCGAAAGAATCCAGCCGATACCCGACGGAAACTTCCCGCCGTTTATCGAGGGAGCGGAGCAGCAGCTTAACGATATCACCTGGGAAAGAACAAAGAAAAAATACGGCGATCCTCTCCCTGAGCTTGTTGAGGCTCGTCTTAAAAAAGAGCTTAACGCTATTAACACATACGGTTATTCAGTGCTTTATATGACAGCCCAGAAGCTGGTTGCCGACAGCGAGGCTCACGGATATCTTGTAGGCTCTCGAGGAAGCGTAGGCTCGTCGTTTGTAGCTACTATGTCAGGTATTTCCGAGGTTAATCCGCTTTGTCCTCACTATGTATGTCCGAATTGCTGTCACAGCGAGTTTTTTGAGCACGGAGAATACGGCTCGGGCTTCGATATGCCGCCTAAAAACTGTCCCGAGTGCGGAACGCCTATGGACAGAGACGGTCATGAAATTCCATTCGAAACCTTCCTTGGATTTAAGGGCGACAAAGTCCCCGATATTGACTTAAATTTCAGCGGCGAGTATCAGTCCAAGGCTCACAGATACACAGAGGAGCTTTTCGGACGCGACCACGTATTCAAGGCGGGTACGATTTCAACCGTAGCCGATAAAACAGCCATAGGTTTTGTTAAAAAATACGCCGAAGAAAACAATCTTAATCTCCATAAGGCTGAAGAAAAACGCCTGGCTATAGGTTGTACAGATATAAAAAGGACAACAGGACAGCATCCCGGAGGTATGGTTGTTGTTCCTAAGGGATACGATATCTATGATTTCTGTCCTGTTCAGCATCCCGCTAACGACGTTAAAAGCGATAATATAACAACACACTTCGACTTCCATTCAATTCACGATACTATCACGAAGCTCGACGAGCTCGGACACGATGTTCCTACTATTTATCACTATTTAGAGGAGTTTACGGGAATCCCCGTGATGAAGGTAAGTATGAGCGACCCCGACGTTATGTCGCTGTTTACTTCTCCAAAGGCGCTGGGAGTTACGGCTGAGGATATTTCCTTCGAAACAGGTACGCTCTCAATGCCCGAGTGCGGAACTGATTTTGTAAAGGGAATGTTGTTGGAAGCAAAGCCTCAGACATTCTCCGATTTGCTCCAGATTTCGGGATTGTCACATGGTACTGACGTTTGGCTCGGAAACGCTCAGGAGCTTATTAAGAACGGTACCTGTACTATCTCAGAGGTAATAGGTACTCGAGATTCCATTATGACTTATTTGCTTCATAAGGGCTTAGAGCCTAGTATGGCGTTTAAGATTATGGAAATCACACGTAAGGGTAACGCCTCAAAGCTCTTTAACGACGAGCATTTTAAAGCCTTTAAGGAGCATGATGTTCCCGACTGGTACGTTCAGTCCTGCCTTAAGATTAAATATATGTTCCCGAAAGCCCACGCCGCGGCATATATGATAGCCGCTTTAAGGCTCGGCTGGTACAAGGTTCATAAGCCTGTCGAGTATTACGCGGCGTATTTTACCGTTCGTAACGATAATTTTGACGGAGCTACTGTTATGAAGGGCAGAAAAGCCGTTCTAGATAAGATGCAGAATATCAAGCAAAAAGGCTACGAGGCAAGCGCTAAGGACAACGCCGAGTTTGGTATGCTTCAGATTGTAAATGAAATGATGGCGAGGGGAGTAGAAATGCTTCCTATAAACATTTATAAATCAAAGGCAAAAACCTTTACCGTAGAGGACGGTAAAATTCGTATGCCGTTCTGCGCTTTACCGGGAGTAGGGGAAAACGCTGCGATTTCGCTTGAGGAATGTTGCTTAAAGGGCGATTTCTTATCAATAGAAGAACTCCAGATGAAATCCAAAGCTTCCAAAACAGTAATTGAATTACTTAAGGAATGCGGCGCTACGGGAGATTTACCCGATAGCGCTCAGATGTCGCTTTTCTAACACAAGAGGAGAGGATGATAATAAATGAAAAAGAAGTTTAATAAAATGACAGGAATAATTATCTGCATAACCTTTGCGGTACTGCTTTTGTTCATAAAGGATAATGTAGGTGTTTTCTGGGGAATTATCTGCAATTTAGCAAAGGTTTTAACCCCGTTTATCTATGCTTTCGGTATCGCTTATATACTGAATTTCCCTTATCGTTTTATTAAGAATAAGATTTTCGACAAGATTAAAAATCCTCGTTTTGAGGGCTTAAAAAAGCCCGTAGCGTTGGTTGCGACTTATGTGATAGTGTTCGGGTTAATCGGCTTCTTCCTTTCAATTTTAATTCCTCAGCTTTCCACTAATATCACAAATCTTGTTAAGCATATACCTTCGTATATAAAAAGCTT
This sequence comes from uncultured Ruminococcus sp., assembly GCA_902797225.1. GTDB lineage: Bacteria > Bacillota > Clostridia > Oscillospirales > Acutalibacteraceae > Ruminococcoides. Next base: position 13,081 of record CADBSD010000097.1, read on the forward strand.
TAAAGAAATAACAAACGGTTTATTGGCATGGATGAACGAGAGATTTAATCTTAACTTAAAATTCCTGGATAATTTAAACCAAAATATCGTTGACTGGATAAAAATGCTCGCTAACATTCCTTCAACCTACGATAAATTGACCTCAGCGGCTTTGAGTACCGCAAACTTCTTCTATGACTGGACGATGGCTTTTATTCTGTCTATCTATATGCTGGGTTCAAAGGAGTTTTTGTGCGAGCAGTTAAAAAGACTCGGAGCGGCTTTTCTGCCGACAAAATGGCTTCCGACTATATACGAGATTATAAACGTATCAGATGATAAATGCGGTAAGTTTTTAGTAGGAAAGATTCTTGATTCCTCAATAATCGGAGTAATGGTATTCACTTATATGGCTATAAGAGGACTTCCGTACGCTCTTTTAATCAGCGTAATCGTAGCTGTATGTAACATTATCCCGTTTTTCGGACCTTTTATCGGCGGTATTCCGAGCGCGTTGCTGCTTCTTCTTGTGAATCCCGCTTACTGTATAGAGTTTATAATTATGATTACCATATTCCAGCAGATAGACGGTAACCTTATCGGACCTAAGATTGTCGGCTCGCAGGTAGGTCTTGTCGGCTTCTGGTCGATATTCTCCGTAATTGTCGCGGGAGGCTTATTCGGTTTACCGGGTATGATTCTGGGTACTCCGATTTTTGCCGCTATATATACTTTGGTCGGCAGAAAAACGAAATCCAGAATCGAAATGAAGGGCGAAAACGCCGAGCGTGTGATAAATATGAGTGTTGTAAAGTCGTCAAGCCTTACAAATATGAAAGCTAAGGTTATAAAAAAGGACAGAAAAACAGATGATAAAAATGATGACGATGTCCCCGAAAACGACGAAAGTTGACATTTACAATTTAATGTGTTAACATATTAGCACGCTAAAGTATGAGGTAATTTTATGAAGAAAAATCTGAAGATAACTCCCGAGGGTACAAAGGACTATTTGTTCAAGGAATGTACCGCGGTTGATTATGTCTGCAAAAAAATACAGAAGGTATTTGAGAATCATCAGTTTCATCGTGTAATAACGCCTGCTCTTGAGTATTTCGATTTGTTTTCAACCGACTCAAGCGGACTTTCCGCCGAGTCTATGTTCAAAACAATGGATAACAACGGCAGGCTCGTTGTTGTGCGCCCTGATTCCACTCTGCCTATAGCCAGACTTGTTTCCACAAGAATGCAGAATGAAGTTTTGCCTGTAAGACTGTACTATAATCAGGCTGTGTACAGAAACAATCCCAGCTTAACAGGCAGAAGCAACGAAATAATGCAAATGGGAATTGAGCTTATCGGCTCAAAAGGAAAAAGAGCCGATTTAGAAGTGATTACTACCGCTATCCAGTGTATGCAGGCGGTGTGCAAGGATTTCAGAATTGAGGTAGGTCATTCCTTGCTGTTTACTTCCTTGATAGATTCACTTGGCTTAACCGACGATTTAAAAGAAACAATCAAGGAATACATAGAAAACAAAAACTATTCCGCCTTGAATGACGCTCTCGATAAACTCGAGAAGAACGATACCGTAAACGCTATAAGAAAGCTTCCGTCGCTTTTCGGCGGAGAGGAGGTTTTCGAAAAAGCGAAAAAGCTCATTAAGCTTCCCGAGGCGCTTGAAGCTCTCGACTACTTAAACAACTTGTATAAGGATTTATCCAAGCTTGATTTAGGCGATAAAATAATAGTTGATTTAGGCCTTGTTCAACAGAATGAGTATTACAGCGGTATTGTTTTTACGGGTTATGCTCTGGGCTATGGCGACGCTATTCTATCAGGCGGTAGATACGATAAAATCTTCAGCGAGTTCAATAACTCAATGGGAGCGTCGGGCTTCGCTATAAATATAAATCATCTTGCCGAGGAAGCGAGATATCATTCCAAGAGTAATATTCCCGAGGTTTTGGTTTTCGCCAAAACGGACGACGATATTATGGAGGCTATTTCTTATACACAAAGGCTCGTAAAAAGCGGTGTAAGAGCTCAGTTCTCCGATTTATCCGACGAAAAAGAGGCGAGACAGTTTGCCTCTAAGCTCGGAATAAACAAATTTGAGATAATTGGTGAGTAATATATGAATCCCATAAGAATTGCTCTTACAAAGGGCAGACTTGAAAAATCTACAATTCAGCTTTTTGAAAAGCTCGGATATAATTGTGATGAAGTACATAACAAGGGCAGACGCCTTATTCTTTCTATAGGCGACGGTCAGTTCGAGGTTGTTTTAGCGAAGGCTGCCGATGTTATTACTTACGTTGAACACGGTGTTTGTGATTTAGGCGTAGTCGGTAAGGATACTATTCTTGAAAAGGGCTCGTCGTTTTATGAGCTTCTTGATTTAGGCTTCGGAAAATGCAGATTCGCTTTGGCTTGTAAATCAGGTTACGATTTTTATCACGGCTACGGCGCTAAAACAATTGCTACAAAATATCCTAAGGTTACCCGAACATTCTTCGAGGGTAAGGATATGGACGTAAGGGTAATAAAAATAGAGGGTTCTGTTGAGCTTGCTCCTCTTGTAGGACTTGCCGACGGAATTGTAGATATAGTAGAAACAGGCTCAACATTAAAAGCTAACAATCTTGAAATAATTGAATACGTAACCGATATTTCAGCCCGATTAATCGCTAATACCGCGAGCTTAAAGCTCAGAAAAAACGAAATCGAGGAGCTTGTTAAAAAAATGGAGGCAGAAGTAAAATGATAACCACCGTAGTTGCAAACGGACAGGACGAGTATAAATTTATCGAAGCTTTAAAGGAACGCTCTAACAGTGGGGCAAAGGATGTTTCCGATATCGTTTCCGATATTCTGAAAAACGTAAAACAAAACGGCGATAAGGCCGTATATGATTATACAGTTAAATTCGACGGCAAAGCTCCCGAAAGCGTAGAAATCTCTCACGACGAGATAGACGAGATAATTAGCACTTGTGACAAAGATTATCTCGAAACCGTAAAAAAAGCCGCCGCGAATATTGAGGATTTCCATAAGCGCCAGATTCAACAGTCGTGGCTTACCACAAAGGAAAACGGCGTAATAATGGGGCAGAGAGTACGTGGACTTGAGAGAGTAGGACTTTATGTTCCGGGAGGTACCGCTGCGTATCCGTCCTCGGTATTGATGAACGCTATTCCCGCAAAGCTCGCGGGCTGTAAGGAAATTGTTATGACAACTCCGCCGTCAAAAAACGGTAAGCCCAATCCCGATATTGTAGCCGCCGCCAAAATCGCGGGAGTTGACAGGATTTTTCTTATGGGCGGAGCTCAGGCGGTAGCCGCTTTAGCTTATGGTACAGAACAAGTTCCCAAGGTTGATAAAATCGTCGGTCCCGGTAATATTTTTGTCGCGACAGCCAAAAAGCTTCTCTACGGCGTAGTTGATATAGATATGATAGCGGGCCCCAGCGAGATTTTAATTGTAGCCGATAAAACCGCTAATCCTAAATTCTTAGCGGCTGATTTAATGAGCCAGGCTGAGCACGATAAGCTCGCGAGTTCAATTCTCTTAACTAACTGCAAAGAATTAGCGGATAAGGTTAAAGAAGAATTAAAAATCCAGTGCGAAAAACTCGAGCGCAAAGAGATAATAGAAAGCTCGCTTAAAGACTACGGCGCTATTATTGTATGCTCTGATATGGAACAGGCGGTTAAATTTGCCAATGATCTAGCGCCCGAGCATCTGGAAGTCTGCTGTGAGAATCCTATGGAATATGTCGGCAAGCTAGATAACGCGGGTTCTGTATTTCTCGGAAACTACAGTCCCGAGCCTCTCGGCGACTATTTCGCGGGACCTAACCATGTTCTGCCGACAAGCGGTACAGCCAGATTTTTCAGCCCTCTTTCTGTTGACAGCTTTGTTAAAAAATCAAGCTTTATCTATTACACAGAAAACGCTTTAAAGGAACAGGCGGACGATATTGTAAGATTCGCCGAAACTGAGGGACTTACCGCTCACGCCAATTCAATAAAAATAAGATTTGACAAATAAGGTGATTCAATTGTCTTATGAATTAAACGATAAAATTAAAAATTTAATTCCCTATGAGCCTATTTCGGGTGACTATAAAATCAGACTTGATGCGAATGAATCGACGCTCAATTACGATTCTGAGTTTATGAAAACCGTTGACGATGTGATACACAGCATTGATTTTAACCGTTACCCGGACCCGTTGTGTACAGAGCTTCGAAAATCCTTCGCGGATTTTTACGGTATTGATTATAAAAACGTAACCGTAGGAAACGGCTCGGACGAGCTAATTTTCCTTATAGAATCCGCCTTTCTGAAAAAGGGTGAAAAGCTTATGACTGTTTCGCCCGATTTCAGTATGTATGAATTCTACAGCGGTATTACAGAAAACCCCTGCGTTAAGTATAATAAAAACGAAGATTTAAATATTGACGTTGATAAGCTTATAGAAAAAATCAACTTAGAAAAAGTCAGCGCTCTGATTTTTTCTAATCCCTGCAACCCGACAGGACAGGGTATTACAAAAGAAGAAGCCGAAAAGCTTGTGTCCTCCGTTAACTGTCTTGTCGTTTTAGACGAGGCTTATATGGATTTCTGGGATAAGAGCAATTCGCTAATTAAGGATATTAACGAATATTCCAATTTGATTATATTCAGAACAGCTTCAAAAGCTTTAGGAAGCGCGTCGCTTAGACTCGGTTTTGCCGTAGCCAACGAAACAATATCCAGAGCTATCGCTTCCGTTAAATCGCCCTACAACGTCAATAGTATTTCCCAGGCAATAGGAGCAAAACTTTATAAAAACAAATTATTTTTAAATAATAGAATAAAAACTATTGTTGAAAACACAAAAACATTGTATAATGAACTACTAAGGCTCAGTTCTTTAACAGAGGATTTTTACGTATATCCCACAAAAACAAATTTTGTATTCGTAAAAACATCTTTTGGAAAAGAATTATGGGAATACCTTAAGAAGAATTCGATAGCAATAAGGCTAATGGGTGATTATATCCGTATTACTTCGGGTACGAAGGAAGAAATCAACGCTGTTGTAAGCCTTATCGAAAAGTTTATTTTGGAGAATAAAAAATGAGATATGTTGAACTGAAACGAACTACAAGAGAAACCGATATAGACTTATCCCTTAATCTCGACGGCGGTGAAATCGAAATTGATACAGGTATAGGCTTTTTTGACCATATGCTCAATTCTTTCGCGACTCACGGCGGTTTCGGGTTAAAGGTAAAGGTTAAAGGCGATCTTGACGTAGATGATCACCACACAATCGAAGATACAGGAATTGTGCTCGGACAGGCTTTCTGTAAAGCCTTAGGCGACAAATCCTCAATTGAGCGATTCGGAAGCTTTTATGTTCCTATGGACGAGGCTCTCGCGTTTGCCTCTCTCGATATCAGCGGTCGTCCGTTTTTAGTATTTGACGCTGATTTCCCTCAGGAAAAATGCGGAGACTATACCTCGGCTATGACGGTAGAATTTATGAGAGCGTTCGCGTATAACGCTAAAATTACTCTCCACATAAAATCAGAATACGGGTACAATTCTCATCACATAATTGAGGCAATTTATAAAGCCGTAGCTCACGCTTTAAAAATTGCGGTTAAAAAAAATAACACGGGAAAGCCTTTGTCTACAAAGGGTGTATTATAAAGAATAAATCGGAAAGGCATGAAAAGAAAATGATTATTTTACCAGCGATTGATATAAAAGACGGTCAATGCGTAAGGTTATTCAAGGGAGATTATTCGACCGTCTCCAAGGTTGCCGACAATGCCTTTGAAACAGCTCAGAGCTTTGTTGACGCCGGCGCTGAGTGGATGCATATGGTAGATCTTGACGGCGCTAAAGACGGCAAACGCATAAACTCCAAATTGATTACCGACGTCGCTAAAAATACCGATATAAAGGTAGAAGTAGGCGGCGGTATCAGAAATATGGATACAATCGAGTATTATTTAAAAAACGGCGTGACAAGAGTTATTCTCGGCTCCGCCGCGGTGAAAAACCAGCAGTTTGTTATAGACGCCGTTAATAACTTCGATGAAAAAATCGTTGTTGGAATCGACGCTAAAAACGGTATGGTTTGCGCTGAGGGCTGGACTGACAAGTCCGAGCTCAATTACATAGACCTCGCGAAACAAATGGAACAAATCGGCGTTAAAACAATCGTATTCACCGATATTGACCAGGACGGAACTCTCGGAGGTCCTAACCTTGTTCAACTCGATAATCTCGCGCATAACGTAAGCTGCGATATTATCGCGAGCGGCGGAATATCCAACATAAAGGATATAATTAATCTCCACGATTTAAACGTTTACGGTGCTATAACAGGTAAGGCGATTTACAGCGGAACGCTAGATTTAAAAATGGCTATAGAAGCCGCTTCAAAGGTGTAATATGGATTTAGATAAATATTTTGAGAAAGACGAGTTAATTCCCGCGGTTGTACAGGAAAAGGGTACGGGCGAGGTTTTAATGCTCGCCTATATGAACAAAGAGTCGCTTTCAAAAACGCTCGAAACAGGTTATACCTGGTTCTGGTCGCGAAGCAGGCAGGAGCTTTGGAACAAAGGCGCTACGTCGGGACATTTCCAAAAGGTTATTGAGATTTATTCCGACTGCGACAACGATACTCTGCTTGTTATAGTCGAACAGAGTGGAGCCGCCTGCCACACGGGAAATCATTCCTGTTTCTTTACAAAAATAAAATAATAAATGAGGTAATTATATGGACGATAAAGTACTGAACGCGTTATATGAAACCGTTTTGAACAGACGTGATAATAAAAAGGAAGGCTCCTACACCTGCTATTTGTTTGAGAAGGGTTTGGATAAAATCCTGAAAAAGGTAGGAGAGGAGTGCAGCGAAACAATAATCGCCGCCAAAAACGGTGATAACAGCGAAACTGTTTACGAGATTTCCGACCTTATATATCATCTTATGGTTATGATGGTAGAGCAGGGAATTGAGCTTGATGATGTTCTGAAAGAACTCGACAAAAGAAGCGAGAAAACAGGCAATCTGAAAACCTTCCACAAGGTAGACAAAAATTCATAAAAGTAAACCCACTAATTATTTAGTGGGTTTTAAAATAGAAGGTAATCTATGACATTTAATATTATAACATTAGGCTGTAAGGTCAACCAGTACGAATCACAACTTATGAGCGAAATGCTTAAAAACAACGGCTTTACCTTATCCGAGGATAAAAACAAAGCCGATATAACTATTATAAATACCTGTACCGTTACAGCCGTAACAGACGCTAAAAACAGAAAAGTATTACACAAAACCCGCCGAAACAACCCCGATGGAATAATTGTTTTGACAGGCTGTATGCCTCAGGCTTTTCCCGACAGAGTTTCAGATTTTGACGGCTGTGATATTGTGCTCGGAAACAAACGCAGGAGCGATTTGATTAACTGTATAAACGAGTTTTTAACTCACAGAAATCAAATAATAAAAATCGAACCTCACGATAATAAAAACGCGGAGTACGAAAACATCAGCGTCCATAATTTTGACGGACATACAAGAGCGTTCGTAAAAATCGAGGACGGCTGTAACAGATTCTGCTCATATTGTATTATCCCGTACTCTAGAGGAAGGGTCAGAAGTAAATCTCCCGAGGTTCTCCGTTCGGAAATAAAAGAGCTGGCTGAAAAGGGCTACAGGGAAATAGTTCTCGTAGGAATTAATCTATCAGCATACGGTCAGGGCGAGGATTTTGACTTAGCCGACGCTGTAGATATTGTTTGTGAGTTTAACGATATAAAGCGCGTTCGTCTTGGTTCTTTTGAACCGGAGATGATGTACGACAGTTTAATAAAACGATTCGCGAAGCAGGAAAAATTTTGTCCGCAGTTTCATCTATCGCTCCAAAGCGGCTGTAACGCTACTTTAAAACGTATGCGACGTCAGTATGATACCAACGAGTATATGAAAATCGTGAACGATTTACGCTCGCATTTTGAAAACGCCTCAATAACTACCGACGTAATGGTCGGATTCGCGGGCGAAACAGATGAGGAGTTTAACGAAAGCCTTGATTTTGTAAAAAAAGTAGGCTTTTCGAAAACTCATGTTTTTCCTTATTCAAGGAGAAAAGGCACTTTTGCCGATGAAATGGATAATCATCTGCCCAAGCATATAAAAGATAAACGCAGTAAAATTATGATAGACGCGACCGATAAGCTCAGACGACAGTTTTTAGACTCGCAAGTCGGCAGGATAGAGGACGTGCTTGTGGAAAGGCTTCGCCATAACAAGTATTATGAAGGCTATACAATGAACTACACCCCTGTTCATATTTATTCTGATAAAGAATTAACAGGCGAAATCGTTAAGGTGAAAATTATAAACGCCGAGGACGATTTCTGTACAGGAGAGTTAATTTAATACCTTTACGAGATTTTTCACTTCCGACTTAGCTTTCACGGTTTCAAGATTGTTGTAGCTAAAAAACATAAATCCGTTTATTTTGTTCTCTCTGACCATTTTTACTTCTTTTTGAAGTATATTGTCCGACTTTTCCCAAGTTCCGTTGTCGGCGTCTGTTCCCGCCTTGTATCCCGCGAGTCCGATATATAAGTTAACGTCGGGATTGTACTCGATATCAGTCCAGCTTTTAAGCGCCCGCTCAAAGCTTAAAGCGGGATTGGCAAGACTGTAATACAGCTGAGGACAAATGTAATCTATATAACCTGATTTTGTGCACCAACTGTAAATATCGGCGTACATCTCGTAGTCGTTATCAATATTTCCCTGCGGAGAAATACCGAATACGACATTTTCTTTAGAGTTGTGAACTATCGTGTAGCAGTCGGCAACAAGAATATTGACATTCGCCTTTCTCCATTCCTTCAGGGATAAAGCCTTGTCCGAGCCGACGTTTCTTTTATACTTTTCGTATTGAATCTTATCGAAATTTTCGCTTTTAGTAGGATAAAAATAGTCATCGAATTGAATACCGTCAACATCATAGTTATCGACAATTTCTTTAACTCCGTTTTCTATCAGCCGTCTGACTTTAGGTAAAGCGGGATTATAATAAATTCCGTTTCCGACCTTTACTCCTAAATCCCGGTTATTCATATATGGATTATCGTCCGATAGTTTTAATTCTTTCGAACTGCGTATTCTGTATGGATTAACCCAGGCGTGGATTTTAAGCCCGATTTTATGGGCGTAAGCGCACATATATTTGAGCGGATCATACTCTGGATCTTTACCCTGAATTCCAGATATAATATGTGAGAAAGGATAATAAGACGAGTTATAAAGCGCGTCTGAGTACGGTCTGACCTGTACAATTAATGTATTGAACTTTTTCTCTTTTGAGTTATCAGCTATACGTTTGAATCTTTCCTTGAAGCTTTGATAGCTTCTGTCCGTACCAGCCATATCAAGCTCGAGAAAGCTTATCCAAACGCCTCTCAGCTCTGTTTCTATTTTAATAGAGCTTGTATTTATCGCCTTTTTTGAGCTCGTTTTAATCTGAGGCTTATTCTGAATACTTGTAACGGCTATAATAGCTATTAAAGATAAAATGCTGATTAAAAGCGGAAGTTTGTTTTTCATAATTTCCATAGCCTTTCCTCAAATAATTTAAATAGTGTGAGCATTCACACTATCATTCCTTGGTGTTGTTATGAAACCTTTATATTTTTTTATTATTTATTTAATCATTATCAATTTGATATCAATTATTGTCACGATTTACGATAAATATTGCGCTGTACACAACAAATGGAGAGTAAAGGAGTTTACGCTCCTTTTGCTTTCGTTTTTCGGAGGAAGTATTTCTATGTATATTACAATGCAAATAATCCGCCACAAAACTAAAAAACTGAAATTTATGCTCGGTATTCCGTTGATTATTGTGTTACAGTTTTTGATATTTGTACTGGTGAAAACCTATGTCCTCTAAAAAATTAGAATTTGTTGTCCCCGAAAAATGCGATAATACTAAACTCGGCGTATTTTTACGCAGGGAATGTGAGGTTTCCGCTCGTATAATAGCACAGCTAAAGCGTGAAAATTGCGGAATTTTAAGAGATAACAAAATTATCCGTACAATTGACGCTGTAAAAGAAGGGGACAGAATCGTTTTAAATCTAAAAGATGAGAATAATGAAATCGTCCCCGTAAAAGGCGATTTAACCATTCTTTACGAGGACGATTATGTTATAGTTTTTGATAAGCCATACGGAATACCTGTTCACCCGACAAAGGTTCACCAACTCGATACGCTGGCGAATTACCATTCCTATCGTCAGAAAGAACTAGGGGAGAATTACAAATTCAGAGCGGTAAACAGAATAGATAAGGATACCTCGGGAATTGTAGTTGTAGCTAAGGATAAGTATACAGCTTCATTCTTACAAAACCATATCGACAAAACTTACTACGCTGTATGTGAGGGTGAATTGCGCGGAAAAGGTACAATAGATAAACCGATTTCTCTAAAAGAAGGACACTCAATCCAACGCGCGTGTACTGAAAATGGCGCGAAATCCATTACCCGTTATGAAGCTATTAAAACCAAGAATAACCACACCTTGCTAAAAATAAAGCTTGAAACAGGGCGTACTCACCAAATCAGAGTACATTTCTCCTCAATAGGACATCCGCTCTCGGGCGACGATATGTACGGCGGTACGCTTGTCAATATCAATCGACAGGCGCTCCACTGCGGCGAGGTTGTTTTCAGACATCCGTTTTTCAAAAAGGATATAATAATAAAAAGTGAATTACCCGAAGACATAAAAAAGCTGACTTTATAACATGAAAGTGTAAAATGAAAGTGGACACTAAAAAAGTGTCTGCTTTCTTTTTTGTGCTAAAATAGATATGGAGGTGTTAATATGCGACAAAACAGGAAATATAGTGCCGAGTTTAAAATAAACTGTGTAAAAAA
>CADBSD010000098.1 GCA_902797225.1 uncultured Ruminococcus sp.
CTTTTTGAATTTGTACTTTACAATAGCCTTGATTTTTGCCGTGCCCTTCTTTACGGCGGTAACTACGCCCTTTTTGTTGACCTTGGCGATTTTCTTGTTTGTGCTCTTGTAGGTTATTTTTTTGATTGTTACGCCCTTGGCTTTTTTAATCTTTACCGAGGTTTTGCCGTAGGCGATATTTTTTTCCGATTCTATTATTTTAATAGTTACGGATTTTTTCTTAAGGCTAACCCTCTGAGCCTTTTTCTTCGCGGCGAATGTATTAACGGGCAGGGAAGTAAATATGCTCGCGACCATTACCGCGGAGATTAGAATTGAAATAAATTTTTTCATCGTTTTTCCTCCATTATTTATCTATTCTGTTACCTGACCTTCAAAGAGAACTACATCGTTTGAGTCAGTTAAAATATAACCGAAGTTTTTGTCGAGCGTAAAGTCGTGATATACCTTTTTGTTAACGTGAATACTCGAAGCGCACGCGATAGCTATCGTTACAGCCGCACCCTCGATTCCCTTTTTGTTTACGTCGAGCACCGTGCTGTGGGCTATATCGGAAACAAACAGCTTTTTGTCGGTAAGCGGCGAGCTGAATTCAGAGAAAGCGTTTTTGAGGTATCCGTTTTTCTGTAAAATTGTTTTAAGCGGGGTATCGCTCTCGATTTTGAAGCTCGGGAAAATACAGCGGGTGTAGTGCTCGGTTTTATCCTTATCCATAAACTTAAAATCTTTTCTGCTGTTGATTTTATTAAGATTTTCCGCGCTCATAGCCTGCTTTAAGGTGTACCCCTTTTTCGGCAGAATAAACTTCATTTTATAGCCGTGCATTGTAGCGGCGTAGAAATAGGTCGAGCACTTTGTCTGTTGGGCTCTGCCGCACTCGTAATCACCTATAAGGAACTCGCGTTTTTTCTTGCCCGTTGAGCTTTCAAACTCCATTTTCTTTGTGGAGAGGTCGGAGTAATCCCAGTTATCCTTAAAATAAAGCGTATTAATAAGCGCGAGAAGCGTACTGCTGTCTATATTAAAATCTCTGTCGATAAGTCCGTTCGTCATTTCCTTTATGTACTCGCGGATTTTCTTGTTCGCTTCCTTGTTGTTCTCGTAGAAAGGAACGTTTGACGATTCGCAGGAGAGCTCTTTCCCGATTTTCTCAAGAGCGTTTTGGTTGAGCTTTTCTCTCGAGTCGTACCAGATTGAATTCGCGAGCTGGAGCTTGCAGGCGACCTTGCCGTCCTCTTTCTGTTCGTAATTCAGATTCTTAATAAGCTTCGCCGTATAATTAAAATCGGAGGCTTTCATACCCGTGAGCGTTCTGATTTCGCTTTTAACTTCGCTGTCCGATATTGAATAAAGCATCGAAAGCGCCATATATATAGAAACAGGCGACATCGAGTAGTTTTTCTTTACGTACTTTGAGGACATATTGTAAAGCTTGCCCGAAAATTTAGAGAGCCTTTTTAAAAACGATTTGTAGTCGGAAAGAACCTTAACCTTAAAGGTCAGCGTTTCCTTTCGGGTTTCCTTCTTAAAGGTATATTTTACCTTTACCGAAATTGCCGCGCTGCCGTTTTTAACGGCGGTTACCTTTCCGTTTTTATTAACCTTGGCTACACTTTTTTTGGAGCTTTTATATGTGGTTTTCAAAATTTTAACGCCCTTTGATTTTTTGAGCCTGATTTTAGTCGAACCGAAAACCTTTTTTCCGTTCTTTTTTGAGATAACCAAAGAGGCGGATTTTTTCTTAAGAGATATTTTTGCGGTTTTTTTGCTTACAGCCGAAGAATTAACAAGCATAGTCGAAAACAAGCTTGTCACTAAGCACACGGCGAGTAAAAGAGAAACGACCTTTTTCATTTTTGTTTACCTCCTGTAAAACAATTCCTTCATATACTTAAACCGCGAAAGCTCGATTTTGTGACATATTTATTATACTTTTTTTCTTTTTATTATTCAATACAAATCTGTAATTGACTTTTAAATACTCTAGTAGTATAATTAATGTGTATTTTTACGTTCAAATTTTATTAAAATTTTGGGTTGAGAGGATTTTGAAATTATGAGAAATATACCTTTTTCCCCTCCCGATTTGGGACAAGATGAAATTGACGCGGTTGTAGAAGTATTGAAGTCGGGCTGGATTACCACAGGCCCTAAGACAAAGCTTCTCGAAAAGAGAATCGGCGAATACTGCCACACAGGTCAGGCTGTGTGCCTTTCCTCGCAGACCTCCTGCGCCGAAATGACGCTTCGTATTCTCGGAGTAGGCCCTCAGGACGAGGTTATTCTACCCGCCTATACCTATACGGCTACCGCTTCTGTAGTATATCACGTAGGCGCTAAGCCTGTAATGATTGACTGTAAGCCCGGAACCTTCGAAATGGACTACGACAAAATGGAAGCGGCTATAAACGAACACACTAAGGTGATTATCCCCGTTGATTTAGCGGGTATCGTGTGCGATTACGACAGGATTTATGAGGCTGTAAGAAATCAGCGCGATAAATTCCGCCCGAATCCCAACAATAAAATCCAGCAGCTTATCGGCAGAGTTATAATTATGGCGGACGCCGCTCACGCGTTCGGCGCGAGATGGCACGGACAGATGTGCGGAGAAATCGCCGACTTCACTAATTTCAGCTTCCACGCCGTAAAAAATATGACCACCGCCGAGGGCGGAGCGGCTGTTCACAGACTCAGAACCCGTATCGACGAGGAAAAGGTTTACAAGCAGTATATGCTCTGGTCGCTTCACGGACAGACTAAGGACGCGCTCGCCAAGAACACAGCGGCTTCGTGGGAATACGACGTTGTGAACGCTCAGTACAAGTGTAATATGCCCGACGTTTTAGCGGCTATAGGACTTGCTCAGCTGGGCCGATATGAGGATATGCTCACCAGACGCCACGAGCTTATAAAGCGTTATGACGAGGCGTTCAAGGAGCTTGACGTTCAGCTTCTGGAGCACTCGAGCGAGAACCACCGCAGCAGCGGACACCTGTATTTTGTCCGCTTCCTCGGCAAGGACGCCGAGTTCAGAAACGAGTTTTACAACAGAATGGCGGAAAACGGCGTTATGTGCAACGTTCACTTCAAGCCTTTGCCGATGCTTTCGGCTTATAAAAACAAGGGCTTCGATATCAAGGACTATCCCTACGCCTATAATATGCACAAAAACCAGCTCACTCTGCCGATGAACTCAGCCATATCGGACGACGACGCCCAGTATGTAATTGATACTTTCCTCAAGGTTTACGACAGTATGATGTAAGATTTACGGGAGCGTTATTTTGAAAAATTTACTTGAAAATAAGCTCAATTTAATAATCGCGGGAGTTATAGTCGTCATTTTACTGGCGATTGGTATTCCGCTGACTGTAAATACCATAGAAACGCCTACCGAGGATATAGTGAGGGAAACCTATATTTCCGACACTATCCC
>CADBSD010000099.1 GCA_902797225.1 uncultured Ruminococcus sp.
ACGGTACTTTCTGCGGTTACCGCCGCCGCGATGACGAACGGTGATTCTGCCGTAGCTGTTACGGCCGGAATGCTTCTTTAAAGGAGCAAGTAAGCTCTTTTCGGGAGCAACCTTTGAAAGTCCGGAGTAGTCAGTAACCGACTTATTTCTCATAGAGTTAATCGTCGGCTTATATACTTTAATAGCCATTTAATTCACTCTCCTCATGATGGCTTTGCGGGAATATGGCGATTCCCATACATTCGAAAATCAAGACGTTATATATAATGTATACAGTAACTTCCTGACAAGCGTTTTAGAACGCTTTACATCATGCCTTCAAAAAATTCGATATTTTTGCTGTCCTCTGTTAAAGTAACGTAAGCCTTTTTCCAAGACTTTGTGTAGCCTCCGTTGTTCTGACCCTGACGACGGAAATGTCCGCGTACATTAACGGTGTTAACCTTAGCTACCTTTACATTAAAGAGTTCCTCGCAAGCTTTTGCGATTTCGATTTTGTTTGCTGTCTTAGCAACTTCAAAGGTGTACTTCTTGTCAACGGCGCCGAGCATACTTTTCTCGGTGATTACCGGACGAATGATAATATCCTGTGCTATCATGCGTATACCTCCTCGATTTTGCTTACCGCGTCCTTAGCGATAACGAGCTTGTCGGCGTTTAAAATATCGTAAACGTTGAGCTCGTTAACCTGAGCGGTCTTAACGCCCTGAATATTGGAAGCCGACTTGATAACCTTCTTGTCTACCTCGGGTAAAACGATTAAGGCTTTCTTGTCCGCTCCGATAGCCGCGAGCATTTCAACCATAACCTTGGTCTTGAACTCGTCGAGAGCGATTTTGTCTACAACGATTAACTCGCTGTCAGCAACCTTTGCGGAAAGAGCTGACTTCATAGCAAGTCTTTTTACCTTCTTGTTTACAGAGAAGCTGTAATTTCTGGGCTTGGGAGCGAAAACCACGCCGCCGTGCGTCCACTGGGGAGCTCGGGTTGAACCCTGACGCGCGCGTCCTGTACCCTTCTGTCTCCACGGCTTTTTACCGCCGCCCGAAACCTCGGATCTTGTGAGGGCTGACTGTGTACCCTGACGCTGATTAGCGAGGTAGCTTACTACCATCTGGTGCATAACAGCTTCATTAGGCTCTACAGCGAAAACAGCGTCGTTTAATTCAACTGTGCCTGTTTTCTTGCCTTTCATATCTACAACATTAATGCTTGGCATTTAAAGTCCTCCCTTCCTTACGCTTTAACGGCATCTTTGATAACTACGATGCCCTTGTTCGGTCCAGGGATAGCGCCCTTGATCGCGATTAAGTTATTCTCGGCGTCAACCTTAACAACTGTAAGATTCTGAACCGTAACTTTCTCAGCGCCGAGGCGTCCGTTCATTTTCTTGCCCTTGAATACTCTCGAGGGAGATGAACACATACCGATTGAACCGCCGTGACGAACGTTAGGACCTGTACCGTGGGTTTCCTTAAGTCTGTGGAAATTCCAGCGCTTAATTACGCCCGCTGTACCTTTACCTTTAGAGGTACCTGTAACGTCAATCTTGTTTCCTGCCTCAAAGGTGTCAGCCTTAACGATGTCGCCGATTGTGTAGGCGTCTGTGTCGTCAAAACGAAACTCCTTGAGAACTCTCTTGGGAGCAACATCATTCTTGGCGAAGTGTCCCGCGATAGGCTTTTTAACCTTGTTGGGCTTTAAATCTCCGAAACCAAGCTGAACTGCCGCGTAACCGTCGTTTTCTACTGTTTTCTTTGTAACAACCGCGCAAGGGCCTGCTTCAACAACAGTAACAGGAACGACTTTGCCTGTCTCGTCGAAAATCTGTGTCATACCGATTTTCTTTCCGATTAATGCTTTCTGCATCTTCTATTTTCCTCCTTATTAGGTTATTGGTCGGCTGTGCCGACATTTACCCTGTCTGCTTGTAGGTTGGTAACGTAGATTATAACTTAATCTCGATATCAACACCGGCAGGGAGCTCAATGCTCATAAGAGCCTCGACTGTCTTGTTGGACGGTCTTAAAATGTCGATAAGACGTTTGTGAGTTCTCATCTCAAACTGCTCACGGCTGTCCTTGTACTTATGAACAGCACGAAGAATAGTAACAACCTCTTTCTCCGTGGGGAGCGGAACGGGACCCGAAACACGAGCGCCTGTTCTCTTGGCTGTCGCTACAATCTTCTCAGCGGAGCTGTCTACGAGCTGATGATCGTAACCCTTTAATCTTATACGAATTTTTTCTTTGACTGCCATTTTCGTCGCCTCCTTAAAAAATTTGGCGGGCGTTTCCTGAAGTTTTCCACAGAGCCGGGTGTTCCCTGTCCCTGCGTTTTTAAAACCGATTAACTTTTCAGCCAACCGGTACTCCAAGACACAATTCAAGCCTAAAGACGCCGCAACTCTTGCGTCTTTGCTTAAAAAACATATTCTTTCGCCCGGTTTAAAATCGGACATACTCCACGGAAAAACCGACTGTAAAAGCCGCAACCTCCCGCTTCAACGCATATCAATTTGCAGTCCAGACTATGAAAAAGGCGCAGAATACCCCTATTCCATAATCATGCTCGAATATTATACTATATAAAGGCGGTTTTTGCAATAAAAAAAGGTAAAAAAGGTGTAATTTTTCTATGTAGAATATTACAGAATTTTAAACTTGATTTTTGTATATAATGCACAAAGGCTTTGAGCTTAACCACACAAAAAAAGACGGCTCCCGCCGTCCTTCTTTCTTTATTTTCCCGCGTAAATCGCAACCATAAGTATTGAGCCCGCTATAAGCACGGCGCACACTATCGCGACAACGCGTACAAATAATTTTTGCCCTTTTCTCATATATTACACCTTGAAAGTAATCTTGTACGAATATGTTTTCTTGGAGCCTACTACCTTGGCGTTGATTTTCGCCGTGGCGCGCTTGTGGCACTGCTTAATCCACCACGTACAGCTCGGGCTCCAGCGTATAACCTCGTACGGGTCTAAATCCTTCTGCTCTAAAAGCCAGCCGCAGAAAATAGCGCACCAGTGCGCCGCCATGTAGCTTCCGTTTATTTCCTTCCACGCCTTTGTGTGGTTGTAGAAATTTCTGCCGCGCTTGCCGATTTGCTTTTTGGCGAGATTGGCGAGCTCATAAGCCGTTTCACGCGAAGTGAACTGGGACACGTCAATAAAGCCTACGATCTGGGAATTGCGCTTGTAGTTTCTGTAGACGCGCTTTGAAACAACCGATTTGCGGTAATTGTCCGACCTTGTATTACCCTCGATAGTGGTAATATGCTTTTTCGTAACCTTATAGACAATACCCACGTGGTTCGCAAGATAGCCGTCGTTCTTGTACCAGTGGAAAAGGATAAAATCGCCCTTTTGAGGTGTATATCTGCTCTTTTCCTTAAAAGCCGACGCCTGCTTACCCTTTACGTTGCCGTAAGGAGTAACCGTAGCGACGCTGTTGTTTTTGGTGGTGTACTTTACGGGCGTGTGTGAAGCGGAATTCTTCACCTTGAAATAGCTGTTTACGGAGTTCTGGTAGTTTTTGAGGTAAATCTGTCCCGAATACTTCTTGTCCTTTTTGAAGCGGACTGTTTTATTCTTGAACGAGCCCGTGTTGCTTTTCACCTTAAAATACTTAACGTAGTAGTTGCCGTCGCAAGAATATTCCTTTGATTTCTTGGGGTATGACTCGACCTTCTTTATATCTTCCTTGAATTTTTCGTCAAGGAAAATAACCCACAAGCGTTCCGAGCCGACTTTGAGGTTGGCTATTCCGCAGGCGTTTATCGCCTTTTTATTCTTATGGGCGGACTCTTTGAACTTAGCGAGAGCGCTCTGATAAGTAGCTCCCTTGGTAAGCACAGCCTTTTTCGGAAACTCCGCCTTTGCCGAAAGATTTTTGCTGTAGTTTACCGCAAGCATTGAAGCTCGGGCGTAAGCCCGAGCGGTAAGGTTCTCGTCGTTTGTAAGCTTTTTGAGCCCCTTTGACTTTCTGTAGGAGTTGATTCCCTTTAAAACCTTTTTGTTGTAGTAAAAAACCGTTGAACCGTTAATTTTAAGCTTAGCGGTCTTTTTCTTCCCCTTTTTCGCCTCCGTCGCGGGTTCTGTCGCTACAGGCTCAGTGGAAACAGGCTCTGTAGTTTCTGGCTCGACTGTTTCGGGCGCGGTAGTTTCCTCACACGAGGCGGTCTGTTCGGGTTCTGTAGTTTCCTCGGGATACGAAGTTTCTTCCGTACCGATAGTCTGTTGGGTTTCCGTAGCGTCTTCAAGAGCGGAATAAGGCGTTACGAACACTGCCGTACAAACCGTAATTACCGCGATAAGAACGGAAACCGTTCTTTTAAAATTCATAGTTTCACAACCTTAATTTCATTATTTTTACTTCCAAATTTACATACAGCGATAACGCTATCTTTTTAATTATATATTATTTTAAAGAATAATGCAAGTTTCAGGGCGAACAGCGCGGGACTTTATACAAATTTTGTATGAATATACAAAAGCACGGGCTGAAAATGAACTGCATCCCGTCAAGAGGACAGAGAAATAAATAAAATAATTTTCACAAAATAATACGATTAGCCGCAGATTTTGGCTGG
>CADBSD010000100.1 GCA_902797225.1 uncultured Ruminococcus sp.
CCAGCCAAAATCTGCGGCTAATCGTATTATTTTGTGAAAATTATTTTATTTATTTCTCTGTCCTCTTGACGGGATGCAGTTCATTTTAACAGCCCGTTAATTGTTTATTTTTCAGCTTCTTTAGTTTCGATTGTCCACTCGGCAACGTAGGATTCGCTTGCCTTTTTATTTGTGGTGAGAGTCATATGCGCGCTGTCAGAGAATTTAAAAGTCCATTTATGCGCCTTTTTCTTTCCGTCAAGAGTAACGTCCGAGTAAACTACACCCGCTTTTTTCTTGTCGGCTCTGAGGGTGAACGTACCGCTGTAGCTCTTCTTGTCGAGCTTTCCGCTGAAAGTACCGTTATCGTTGAAGGTTAAGGTGTCGCCTGACTTTTCGTTAATCCACTTATAATTGGTAACGAAGCTTGCGTACTGACCTGTTTGTGTATTAGTATCAACAGCTACGGACTCGGGCGGGTTAGTCGGCTCGGGAGCGGAAGTACAGCCGCAGCTCGCAAAAGCCGTAAGAGTAGCGGCAATCATAGCCGCGCATAATATTTTCTTTATCATTTTTAATCAACCTTTCCATTTGAAAAATCAAATTACATTTCATTTTAGCATATTTTGACTGTATTTTGCAATAGTTTTTCAAAAAATTAGCGAAAATAATAAAAATCCCGATAGTTTCGAAAAAAAGACCGCCTCAAAGAAGCGGCCTTTTCTCTATGTATTTTAACAATACTTAAATTATAATGCTCTTTCCTGTCATTTCCTCGGGCTGAGGAATATCCATAATCTTCAGCATTGTAGGCGCGATGTCAGCCAGCACTCCGCCCTCTCTGAGCTTGCAGTCGTAACCGATTACGCAGAAGGGGACAGGGTTTGTGGTGTGAGCCGTAAACGGCTTGCCGTCGTCGTCAATCATCTTGTCGGCGTTGCCGTGGTCGGCGGTGATAATTGCCGCGCCGCCCATTTCGGCTATAGCGTCCGTAACCTTGCCTACACACTCGTCAACAGCCTCAACCGCCTTTACCGCCGCGTCAAATACGCCTGTGTGTCCTACCATATCGCAGTTGGCGAAGTTCAGGATAATCATATCGTATTTGCCCGACTTAATAGCGGGAACGAGCTTCTCAGTTACCTCGGGAGCGCTCATCTCGGGCTGGAGGTCGTATGTCGCTACAGCGGGAGATTTAACGAGGATTCTGTCCTCGCGGTCATACTGCTTTTCAACACCGCCGTTGAAGAAGAAGGTTACGTGAGCGTATTTCTCGGTCTCGGCGATTCTGAGCTGATTCATACCGAGGTTGGAGATGTACTCGCCGAGAGTGTTCTTTAAGCTCTGGGGCTTGAACGCGACCTCTACATTGGGCATAGTCGCGTCGTACTGAGTCATACATACGTAGTTGAGCGGGAAGAAACCGTTTTCTCTCTCGAAGCCGTTAAAGTCGGGGTCAACGAGAGCTCTCGTGATTTCACGCGCTCTGTCGGGACGGAAGTTAAAGAAGATTACGCTGTCGTTCGCTTTGATCGTATCTCCGCCCTTTATGACAATCGGAACGACGAACTCGTCGGTTACGCCGTCGTCGTAGCTTTTCTGTATAGCCTCAACGGGACACTCAGCCTCTACGCCCTTGCCGTAAACGAGAGCGCTGTACGCTTTCTGAACGCGTTCCCAGCGGTTATCTCTGTCCATAGCGTAGTAACGTCCGTGAACAGTGGCGATTTTTCCGACGCCGATTTCCTTCATCTTCTCGACAGCGTCCGCTACGTATTCCTTAGCCGATGAGGGAGGAACGTCGCGTCCGTCGAGAAAAGCGTGAACGTAAACCTTTTTTAGCCCCTTAGCCTTGGCGAGTCTTAAAATACCGTAGAGGTGCTCGATATGGCTGTGAACTCCGCCGGGGGACATAAGTCCCATAAGGTGGAGCGAGCTGTCGTTTTTAAGCGCCGCGTCCATAGCGTTTACTATAGGCTCGTTGTCCTTGAGCTTGTCGTCCTCAATCGTTTTCGTGATTCTTGTAAGCTCCTGATAAACGATACGTCCAGCGCCGATATTTGTGTGGCCAACCTCGCTGTTACCCATCTGACCGTCGGGAAGTCCTACGTCCATACCCGAAGCGCCGATTTGAGTAATGGGGTTGTTTTTGAACAGCCTGTCTAAATTAGGCTTGTTCGCGGCGGCAATGGCGTTGCCTTTCTCGGGCGCGATACCAAAGCCGTCGAGTATCATAAGAATCAGAGGTTTTTTCATAGTCTATCCTCCATAAATTTAGTTAATCCGAGCGAAATTAACCCTTGGTAGCGGCGTCGATAATAGCGCCGAACTTAGCCGCTACGAGCGAAGCTCCGCCGATAAGACCGCCGTCAACGTTCTCCTTGGAGAGAAGCTCAGCGGCGTTAGCGTCGTTCATAGAACCGCCGTACTGG
>CADBSD010000101.1 GCA_902797225.1 uncultured Ruminococcus sp.
AAGTCCGCAAAGGACTCCGCAGAGGGTGATCGTCATTCGCTTCCCCGACCGTGAAAAATTGGAAGCCTGTTTTCACTCAGAGGAATATCAAGCGATCGCGTTTGAGCGAGCCGAAAACGTCGACGCGCGGGCGGTTATCGTTGAAGAATAAAAAATGATGACGAACCGTATAGATCGGAATTATGAGGTGCCCTTAACATTTCAAATAAAGCAAAATTCCAATTTGCGGAGGCATTTGACATGAAAAATGCAATTATCTATATCCACGGCAAAGGCGGCTCTGCGGCGGAATGTGAGCATTACAAGCCGCTGTTCCCGGATTATGATGTATTTGGTTTGGATTATCAGACCTTTACGCCGTGGGAAACGGGCGCGGAGATACGCTCCGCCGTCGAAAAACTGAAAACTGAATATGAAAAAATCATCTTGATTGCCAACAGTATCGGCGCGTTTTTCTCTATGAACGCGGATATTGACAGCCTGATTGAAAAGGCGTATTTCATCTCGCCCATAGTCGATATGGAGCGGCTGATTACTGACATGATGGCTTGGGCGAATGTCACAGAGGATAAACTGAAAGAAAAAGGAATCATCCACACTTCGTTCGGTGAGGATTTGTCGTGGGAGTATCTTTGTTATGTGCGCGCGCATCCAATCAAATGGAACGCGCCGACCGCTGTTCTCTACGGCGATAAGGATAATCTTACTTCTTATGAGACCATTGCAGGTTTTGCAGAAAATCACAACGCAAAGCTCACCGTTATAGAAAACGGCGCGCATTGGTTCCACACCGAAGAACAAATGCGGTTTTTGGATAACTGGATAAAAAACACCTGTATTTGTGAATGACACGCTTTGTATCACCGATGTGACGGAGCGGTTCTTTACATATTCATAATAATCTGTTACTTTCAAAGCATAAAAACGAAAGGACAGATACTATGAAAGCTAAAAGAGTTTTACTGCTCGGCGTCGGCTTGATTGCCGCGTTTGTGTTGTGGACGTTTTTGATTATGAGCGTTGATGTTCAGTATGTCGGTCAGCGGGGGACGGCGATAGGCTTTGCGGAGTTTAACATTTGGTTTCACGGGCTCACAGGCGTAAGTATGTTGCTTTACACCGTTACCGACTGGCCGGGGCTTGTGCCGATTGCCGTGTGTATGTGTTTCTCGGTTATGGGACTGGTTCAGTTGATTAAACGACGAAGCTTATTCAAGGTTGACCTCGATATTTTATTACTTGGTATTTATTATATTCTGGTTATTCTCGCTTATTTAATATTTGAAATGATTCCGATTAACTACAGACCGATTCTGATAGACGTTTTTTTGGAAGCGTCCTACCCGTCCTCAACGACGCTTTTGGTGCTGTCGGTTATGCCGACGCTGATATTGCAAATCAAACGCAGGAGCAAAAGAAAAACCGTCAAAAACGCTGTGTGCGCTTTCGCGGTTGTTTTTTCGGTTTTTATGGTAGTCGGCAGATTGATTTCGGGAGTTCACTGGGCTACGGATATTATCGGTTCGATATTATTAAGCTTCGGGCTGTTTGAACTATATCACGCCGTAGTCCTATATACAGACAAGAGGAAAGAAAATGGAATTTAACGAAAAATTACAGGAATTAAGAAAAACAAAAGGACTTACTCAGGAACAGCTCGCGCAAGAGCTTTTTGTGTCCAGAACAGCGATTTCGAAATGGGAATCGGGACGTGGATATCCTAATATTGATTCTTTAAAAGAAATATCCTGCTTTTTCAAAGTGTCAATCGACGAGCTTATCCGTCCTGATGAATTAATCTCGGCGGCGGAAAAAGACAAAAAGGAAACAATAAAAAAATACACCGCGCTTATTTGCGGCTTGCTCGATTTTTTGACGGTGCTGTTGCTGTTTATACCCGTATTCGGAAACGGTGAAAAAGCGACGGCAGTGCCGCTTTTCGAACTTAATAAAACCGCTTTTTGGATTGTCGCGGTGTATGCGGCTGTTATCGGTATTACGGTACTGAACGGGATATGCGCGGTTATAATAAGCCGATTTGACAAGCCCGTATGGAATAAACATCGGCTCGTTACGGGCGTTATGCTGTCCGTAATCGCTGTGTTTTTGT
The DNA here is from genome assembly GCA_902797225.1 of uncultured Ruminococcus sp. Taxonomy (GTDB): domain Bacteria; phylum Bacillota; class Clostridia; order Oscillospirales; family Acutalibacteraceae; genus Ruminococcoides. The sequence continues at coordinate 2,111 of CADBSD010000101.1, forward strand.
TTATAACAACAAGACAGCCGTACGCGGGTATAATGTGTTTTGCAATATTGATAATCAAAGGATTTTTGTTAATTAAGGGTGGCGTAAATGGAAAATAAACAACCTGATTTTTTGGATTTGCTGTTGGAAGCTCATATCGATTTGGAGCGTCAAGGCCCCGGAAGCCGTGAAGCAGTTGAGAAGGCTTTAGGCTTTTTGGGAGATTTAAGCCGATTTGAGAATATTGCCGACCTGGGCTGCGGAACAGGCGGTCAGACGTTGATTCTCGCGGAGTATCTGAAAGGCAAAATAATCGGACTCGATATGTTCCCCGCGTTTTCCGAAAAACTCAATAAAAGAGCGTCAGAAAAGAACCTCGGCGACCGCGTAAAAGGTATTGTCGGAAATATGGAAAACCTGCCGTTTGAAAAAAACTCCCTCGACCTTATCTGGTCGGAGGGAGCTGTAGACAACATCGGTTTTGAAAAGGGACTTTCCCATTGGCGAGGGTTTCTGAAAGAGGGCGGATATGCCGCCGTGACCTGTCCTTCGTGGCTGACAAAAGAGCACCCCGCAGAAGCAAAACAGTTCTGGACTGACGCGGGAAGCCAGCTCGATATTGTTGAAGATAATATAAAAATTATGCAGAATCTCGGCTATCAATTCACTGCCGCTTTCGCTCTCAATGAGGAATGCTGGACGGAAAACTATTTCTATCCGAGAGAACAGGCGATAAACAAGCTGATTGAAAAATATGACAACTGCGATACAGTAAGGGAATACGCCGCGATTAACCGCCGCGAGGTCGAATTGTACCGAAAATACAAGCGTAATTACGGCTATGTGTTCTACATCGGAAGAGCTGTATAATCGATTTTACAAAACAAAAGCTTGAGTAAGTGATTCAATCCGTTATATAAGCCTTGAGCCTGCGGTACATTTCCTCGTCGATTACCGCTTCGATTTCAATTCCCTCAGCGGTGTAGTTTTCGCTTATGAGCGTAGCTTTTTCGCGGATTTCGTTCGACATTCCTCCCATTGAAAAGGGGAGAAGCATTTTTACCTTTTTTACCCTCACGGGCAGGTTGTTGTCGATCGCCTCGAGCAGCTTGTCTATACCTTTGCCGAGCTTTGCGCTGATGTGGACGTTTTTATCGTTGTCGCCCCCGATTTCAAGGGGGCTTAATTTATCGCATTTGTTATACACGTTTATTATCGGTGTGTCTCCGCAACCAAGCTCCGCCAGTAAATCCGCGGTGACCTTCATATGCACAGACGCCTCCTCGGAGCTCGCGTCGCATACGTTGAGGATAATATCCGACAGCGCCGCTTCCTCCAAGGTTGATTTGAACGCCTCAACAAGCCCGTGCGGAAGCCTTCTTACGAGTCCTACGGTATCTATGAGCATAACCGTTACGCCGCTCGGAAGCTTTAACGCTCTGGAGGTTGGGTCAAGCGTGGCGAAAAGCTTGTCCTGCGCCAGTACGCCCGCGTCGGTAAGATAATTCATCAGCGTGCTTTTGCCCGCGTTGGTGTAGCCGACGATAGCGACGGTGATAACGCCGTCCTTAAGGCGTCTTTCGCGTATTCTTTTTCGGTGGTTTTCCACGTCCTTGAGCTGAGATTTCAGCGTTTCCATACGGCGGTGAATATGCCGTCTGTCTGTTTCGAGCTTCGTTTCACCGGGGCCTCTCGTGCCGATACCGCCGCCGAGTCTTGAAAGCTCAACTCCCTTACCCGTAAGCCTTGGCAACAGATACTTGAGCTGAGCGAGTTCAACCTGGAGCTTTCCCTCGCGGGATTTAGCTCTTGAGGCGAAGATGTCGAGTATAAGTGTCGTTCTGTCGATAACTCTTACGTCACATTCGCGCTCGAGCGTTTTTATCTGGGTGGGAGTAAGCTCACAGTCGCAGATAATAAGGTTTATTTCGTATGAGCTTATTATTTCTTTTATTTCCTCGAGCTTTCCCGAGCCCACGTAGGTGGCGCTTTCAACCTTGTCGAGCTTCTGGAGTACAGTGAGTACAGGCTTTGCGCCCGCGCTTTCGCACAGCTCACACAGCTCGCTTAAGCTTGACTCGGCGTCAAATTTTCCTGTGTCAACGGTGACGAGCAGGGCTCGGTCGATTTTCTGTTTTGTTTCTATTAATTCCATATTTACCTCGCAAACGCTTGAATAAATCTTTTGTTAGTAGTATAATAACCCTGATATTCAGTATAATATATTTCATTTTATTTGTAAACCAAATAAATTTCGAGGAAACATTTATGAAAAAAGAGTATGATGTCGTAATCGTCGGCGCGGGCGTAGCAGGCTTGTACGCCGCCCTACAGTTTACCGAGGACGTGAGCGTCCTTGTAGTTTCGAAGCGTGAGTTTACCCTCTCGAATTCTTCTCTCGCGCAGGGCGGAGTCGCCGCGGTTTTAGACAAAAACCACGATAATTTTAAGCTTCATATAGCCGATACGCTTATCGCGGGCAAGTTCAAAAACAACCTTTCGGCGGTCGAGAAGCTCGTGAGCGAAGGCCCGTCGGACGTTATGCGCCTTAAGGAAATCGGCGTGGATTTCGATACCGAAAAATCGGGCGAGCTTTCGAAAACCCTCGAGGCGGGACATTCGAGAAACCGTATCGTCCACCATAAGGACTCGACGGGAAAGGCGATTGTCGATACGCTTATCGAGGCAGTAAGTAAAAAGCCGAACGTAGAGATGATTGAGAACACCTTTGTTTTCGAAATAAACAAGGTCGAAAACGGATTCTGGATAGGGCTTTTAAGCGACGGCGTGATTTCCCAGATCGGCGCTCGCTACACGCTTATCGCCACGGGAGGAATAGGCAGGATTTACCGATACACCACCAATTCAGCGATAGCTACGGGCGACGGAATAGCGCTGGCGCATATGCTCGGGGCGCGTATAAACCACCTTTCGCGTATCCAGTTCCACCCGACCGCGTTCGCGGCGGAAAACGCGCGTGAGCGTTTTTTGATTTCCGAAGCGGTGAGGGGCGAGGGCGCCGTATATCTCAACTGCAAGGGCGAGCGTTTCGCCTTTAAATACGACGAGCGTGGAGAGCTCGCGCCGAGAGATGTGGTTTCAGACGCGGTTATCCGCGAGTCTATCGCGACGGGCAGCGAGAAGTTCTACCTCGACATTACTCACAAGGACGCTGATTTTATAAAAAACCGTTTCCCGATGATATACAGCCGCTGTCTTGAGGAAGGGATTGATATGACTAAGGACAAAATCCCCGTTTTCCCCTGTCAGCACTATCTTATGGGAGGTATTCAGGTTTCCGTTAACGCCCAGACTACGGTCGAGGGCTTGTACGCCGCGGGCGAATGTACTCATACGGGAGTTCACGGAGCTAACCGCCTCGCGAGTAACTCGCTTCTGGAGGCGCTTGTATATTCCAGGAACGCGGCTCAGCATATGATGTACAAGCTTAAAAAGCTCGAAAAAGCTCCCCTTGGAAAAGCGCCGAAGCTTCCGAGCGGAAAAGGCGAAAAACTCCCCGTGGGAATAAGAACGGAAATCAGAAGCATTATGCAGGATACTTACTTTGTGCTTCCGAAGCCCGAAAAATACGAGGAAAGCTTCGAGCGGGTAGACGAGATTTTAAACAACCTTATTACAGGAAATTACGAGCTGACTTCCGATTTTGTGGAGGCGCGCTCCACAGCGATTTGCGCGGGAATAATACTTGACGAATTAAGAGAGGGAATAAACCTATGATGTTGAATAAAATATATGTGGACAGGCTAATAGAAAACGCGCTTTTGGAGGATATCAACTACGTTGACGCCGCGACCGATTACCTTATCCCAGAAACGCAGGAAAACTCAGCGAGGTTTATCGCTAAAGCCGACGGCGTTCTCGCGGGACTTGACGCGGCGCTTAGAGTGTTCGAGATTTTACAGCCCGATTTTAAAGCCGAGGTCTATAAAAAGGACGGCGATTTTCTTAAAAAGGGCGATGTTATAGCCGAAATCAGCGGAAAAACGCTCACGCTCTTGAAGGGCGAGAGAACAGCGTTGAATATTTTACAGCATATGAGCGGAGTAGCCACAGCCACAAACAAGGCGGTTAAGCTAATCGAGGGTACCAAGGCGTCAATCGCCGACACAAGAAAAACTCTCCCGGGACTTCGCCCGCTCGAGAAATACGCCGTTGTTGTGGGCGGGGGAAAGAACCACCGCTACAATCTTTCCGACTGCGCTATGCTCAAGGACAACCACGTTGACGCGGGCGGCGGAATCACAAGCGCCGTTAAAAAGCTCAGAGAAAAGCTCGGACACACCGTGAAAATCGAGCTCGAGGTTCGTAATCTCGACGAGCTCAGGGAGGCTCTGTCGGTTGACGTCGATATTATTATGCTCGATAATATGAGCTGCGACGAGATGAAAAAGGCGGTAGAAATCACAAACGGTAAGGCTAAGCTCGAGGCGTCGGGAGGAATAACCGACGAAACAATAAGAGCCGTAGCCGAAACGGGCGTGGACATCATCTCTATGGGAGCGATTACCCATTCCGTTACAGCCTTTGATATATCGTTGAAGATTGTCAAATAATGTATTGACTTTTTTTCTCACAAGTGATATAGTTATTTTCGACAAAACAATACAGGGGTGCTGATTGTTTCGGCTGAGATTATACCCTGAACCTGATTCGGATAATGCCGACGTAGGAAGTATTAAATACCGTAAGTACCGCCGTGCACATCCGTGTACGGCGTTTTTTGTATTGTCCGCTCAGTTGCGCGCTACGCGCGAGAGAGCGATGACTTAAGAAAGGCGGACGCGCTAATCGCGCGCTTCCTTGAGGTGAAAAAAGGAGATATCAAAATGAAAAATCAAAAGGTAATTATTCTGGTGGAAACCGCTCTGCTGATAGCTTTGGCGACGGTTTTAAGTATGATTAAAATTTTTGAGCTGCCGTACGGCGGAAGCGTTACGGCTTTCAGTATGATACCCATACTGGTCGTTTCTTTCCGCCACGGAGTGAAGTGGGGTATGCTCGCGGGCTTTGTTAACAGTCTTTTACAGCTTTTGCTCGGTATGAATACGCTTTCATACGCTACCTCCGCGACGGCGGCTATAGCGATTATACTGCTCGACTATGTTTTCGCGTTTTCGTTCTTCGGACTCGCGGGCGCGTTTAAAAACCAGATAAAGAATCAGGCGGTATCCGCCGCCGTGGGCGCGACTGTCGTGTGCGCTATCCGTTATTTCTTCCACGTTATTTCGGGCTGTACCGTATGGGCGGGAATCTCGATTCCCACAGGCGCGGCGCTGGTGTATTCGCTCAGCTACAACGCTACATATATGATTCCCGAGGCGGTTATCAATATCGCTATGGCTTTCTGGCTCTTTAAAACCCTTGATTTCAGCGGAAAGCATATCACAAGGGCAAAGGTTGAAGCCCGCTCAAAGTCAGAGGCTGTGTTTGCTTCCCTGAGCGTGTTGTCGCTTCTCTCCGCGGTCGTTGTTTCCGCTCTCGCTCTTATTCTTCCGCTTCAGAACCCAAAATCGGGCGAGCTTGATTTTTCTCTGATAAGTCATGTAAACGCGCCTTTGATTATTATCGCGGCTATCGCGGGAGTGGTTTTATGCGCGGTTTTCCAGATTATATCGATAAATATCAAAAAATCCTCAAAATAATTTTGAGAAAAACGTTAAAGCGCGGGCTTGTTTTGATATGCTCCCTTTATGGAAGACAGTGAAATAAAAAATCACTGTTAACTATGAAGGGAGCATTGTTATGTCCAGAAAAGGTAA
>CADBSD010000102.1 GCA_902797225.1 uncultured Ruminococcus sp.
GAAAAAGCGAACGACAAAGCATATCCGTTCTATGGATCACCTTTCAATATCCAGTCGGTAGCATGGTATAATAAAACCGACGGATATATGATGATGATTGACGATGATAAGTTTGAAGCGAATAAAACCTATACCGCGAGAGTAAGGGTATCCGCAAAAAGCGGTTACTCGTTTAATAATCCGACGGCGACAATTAACGAAAAGACTGCTAAAGTATTCGAGGAAGACGGATACGATAAAGAGATCAGCTTACTTGTTACCCGCGATTTCAGCACACCCGCTCAGCAGAGCGATCCCGAGATGATTAACGACGTAAATATCACAGGCGTAGTTGAACCTGTAGAAGGACAGACTCCGTCCTTGATAGCGTCCGGCGAAGATAAGTATTTTATCGAGGCGGTAACATGGTTTAACTGTACCGATAGTGTTGCGATTGAAGCGCCCGAAACCTTTGAAAAGGGAAAAGAATATGCTGCTAATATATTCCTTCGACCGCACGCGGGTTACAGGTTTAATTATGATCCGAAGAATATAGATAAACTTGATATAAACGCAACGGTTAACGGGCAAACCGCTGATAGTTATATGGTAACTGGCGGTCCCGGGGGCAAGTATATTGAAGTTAGCTGCAGCTTTATCGCGGCAGAAGCCGATACAAAAGAAACCACAGCTCCAGTAGAAGAAACCACGGCTCCCGCTAAGGAAACTACAGCTCCCGCAGAGGAAACCACGGCTCCCGTTAAGGAAACTACGGCTCCAGCAGAGGAAACTACAGCTCCAGCAGAGGAAACTACGGCTCCCGTTAATCCACAACACAAACACAACTGGGGAGAGTGGACTTTAGTTAATCGCGCTACTATGGACGAGGACGGTATGGAGCATAGAGTATGCTTAGACGATCCCTCCCACGTTGAAACCCGCGCTATCCCGAAAATCAGCGAAGCGCAGACTGATAAGTTTAAGTATACTTATACAGGCAAGAAGATTAATCCCGAAGTCACGGTTATCGACATTGAGGGCAACAAGCTGAAAAAGGATACCGACTATATAGTTTCGTATTATAATGCGGTTAACGTAGGTTTGTATATCGCGGATGTTGAGTTTATCGGCAATTACGAAGGATTATACAGCGTTCAGTATAATATAACTTCGGCAAAACAGACCGCGGTTGTAAGCGCTAAGACAAAGTCGGTAAAAATAAAAAAGGTTAAGAAAAAGAAAGCTACGGTTAAAGCGCTTACCGTTAAGAACGTAAAGGGTGCTGTTAAAATAGTTAAGGTTAAAAAGGGCTCCTCGGGTAAGATTTATAAGAAGATTAAAGTTAACCCGAAAACAGGAGCAATCACCGTCAGCAAGGGCAAGTACAAGAAAGGCAAGTACAAGATTAAGCTTAAGGTTACGGTTAACGGCGGTAAAAACTACGAGAATAAGACAATAACAAAAACAGTGACCTTAAAATTCAAATAATCAAATTAATCAAAAATCACCCGTCGAAAATGACGGGTGATTTTAATATAGTGAAAAATATTATTTTGTACCGAAAATTCTGTCGCCAGCGTCGCCGAGTCCGGGGCAGATATACGCGTTTGAGTTTAGACAGCGGTCTAAACAGCCGATATAAAGCTCAACGTCGGGGTGAACCTTGGTGAACGCCTCTACGCCCTCGGGAGCCGCGATAATGCACATACACTTGATATCCTTACCGCCCTGCGCCTTGATTTCGTTAACGGCGTCGATAAGCGAGCCGCCCGTGGCGAGCATCGGGTCTACGACTACGATAAGCCTTCTGTCAATCATAGGAGGAAGCTTGCAGTAGTAGGGGTGGGGGAGGTGAGTTTCCTCGTCGCGGTACATTCCGATATGACCGACCTTTGCCAGAGGAACGAGCTCCAGCATACCGTTTACCATTCCGAGTCCCGCTCTGAGAATCGGAACGATCGCCAGCTTCTTACCGTCGATAACGGGCTGAACAGTGTCCTCTATCGGGGTTTTAATCTCCATTTCGGTAGTTTTTAAATCCGCGAGAGCCTCGTATCCCATAAGTATAGTGATTTCCTCAACTAAGCTTCTGAAATCATTGGTAACGGTGGTATCCATACGCAGCATAGTTATTTTGTGCTTAATAAGCGGGTGAGTCATAATATGAACTTTTTCCATTTTTGTGACATCCATTGTTACACGTCCTTTCAAAAAATTGAATATTTTACAAATATTATAGTTTAATATTACAAAAAAGCGGGGTAAAAGTCAACAAACAGACAGCAAAAAAGCCGAAATAACCTTAAAAACACAGAAAATTGTTGTAATAGGCGTCTTTTTTCGCTATAATATCTACTTGGTATGTTTATAACCACATAAATATTAAGGAGGAAAACTTTATGAAAATGATTTACGGCGTAAAGGATAAGCCGAAATTCGGACAGCTTATTGTGTTCGCGTTCCAGCAGCTTCTCGCTATTATGGCGGCTACTATCGCGGTACCTATGATTGTCGGAAACGGTATGAGCACATCAGCGGCTCTGTTCGGCGCGGGCGTCGGTACGCTCGTTTACGTTGCGTTCACAAAGGCTAAAAGCCCTGTATTCCTGGGTTCGTCCTTCGCGTTCTTAGGCTCTATGGCGGCGGCGTTCGGCGGCGGTGTAGCCGTAGGACTCGGCTATATCGGTCTTATTCTGGGCGCGGTTTTCGCGGGACTTGTTTACGTTGTTTTAGCCCTTATCGTTAAGGCTGTCGGCGTAAAATGGATAAGCAAGATTATGCCTGCCGTTGTTATCGGCCCTACAGTCGCGATTATCGGACTTTCTCTCGCGGGTAACGCTATCGGAGATTTAGGAGCTACATCGGCGAAATTTTCCGAAGCGGCTTCTCCGTTTACTCAGTACGCTTGTATTGTTTGCGGACTTGTAACTCTGGCTGTAACAATGCTCTGCTCTGTTTACGGCAAGAAAACGGGACGACTGATTCCCTTTATTATCGGTATTTTAGCGGGCTACGCCACAGCGTCTGTGCTTTACGTTATCGCTAACGTTACAGGCTTTGAGGATATTAAGGTTATTGATTACAGCGCGCTCACATCATTATTCCAGAATATAAGTGTAAGCAGCTTTGTCGCTGTTCCCGACTTCACGTTCTTAAAGGCGTTCGGCTCGTTCGGTGCGGTTACTCCCGCGTATATCGGCACAATCGCGGTTGCGTTTATTCCCGTAGCGTTCGTTGTATTCGCCGAGCATATTGCCGACCATAAAAACCTCTCCTCAATTATCGAGCACGATTTACTTGAAGATCCCGGCCTTTCGCGTACGCTTCTCGGCGACGGCGTAGGCTCAATGGTAGGTGCGTTCTTCGGAGGCTGTCCCAACACTACTTACGGCGAGTCCGTAGGCTGTGTAGCTATTACAAAGAACGCTTCCGTAGCGACTATTATCTGTACGGCGGTAGAGGCTATGGTTATTTCGTTTATCGCTCCGTTTGTAGCGTTCCTCTCAACGATTCCCGCCTGTGTAATGGGCGGCGTATGTATAGCGCTTTACGGATTTATCGCGGTATCAGGTCTTAAAATGCTCCAGAAGGTTGACCTCGACGATAACCGCAATCTCTTTACGGCTTCCGTTATCCTTATAGCGGGTGTAGGCGGAATGACCTTGAATTTCGGTAACGTTACGATAACCGAGGTTGCCTGCGCGTTGATTCTCGGTATTCTTACGAACGTAATGCTCGGAAGAAAGAAAAAATCAAAGTAATACAGTTTACTTTAAATCCAATGTCGGAAAGACAGCCTTAAACGGTTATCTTTCCGACATTTTTTCATTATTAATTGAAAAATCTGCCCATTGTTTTTATACTGCCAAGAGCCTTGCCGTTTTCCGCTATTCTAGCGCAGGCGGGCTTCGAGCAGACGTAAGCTGTGGAATATTCCTCCAGCGTGGACATATAATAAAGCGACAGCGGCATAGTATCTATTATAAGGTAATATTTTCCGTCCGTAAAATAAACGCTGCCGTCGGGACTTTGGAATTTTTTCAGCGCGGCGCTCGCCCTTATAAGCGCCTCGACGTCGTCGAATACACAGCAGCAGCTTTTGTCGCTCTTTTTTATTCTGTAAATACGGCGCGAGCGCTTTTCCGTAAGCGTCAGAAGAATAAGACACCCGCTTTTGTGAGGAAGCGCCTCAACGTACATCCGCTTGTTATTTACGCTCATTCCCGTTTTTGTGCACGCGAGCTTTAACAGACGGCTCAGAATCCGCCTTGAGTGCGGGTCTGTAAAACCCAGCGTTTCATATTCGAGAGAAAAATCCTTCATATCATCGCAGCCGAGCAGTATCATCACCTTGCTCGAATCAATCTGTTCAATCTTCATAGGAATCACCTATTATCATAATATGTGCGGGCAGGCTCTTTTGCAAGCGATTATTACTGGAAACTAAAATTTTCCATTTATTTTTCCGTTTTCGTATTGCATAGGCTTTGTTGTTTATGTTAGAATAAAATCGGTATATAGATATTTTTATACAAAGGAGATGAAACGTATGCCGAAATGGTTAAAGGACGCGGTTTTCTACGAGATTTATCCCCAGAGCTTTTATGACTCCAACGGCGACGGTATCGGTGATATCAGAGGTATTATCGAAAAACTCGACTATGTAAAACAGCTCGGATGTAACGCTATCTGGCTCAACCCTGTTTACGACTCGCCCTTCAAGGACGCGGGTTATGATGTGCGCAACTATAAAAAAATCGCCGCGAGATACGGAACAAACGAGGATATGGCTGAGCTTATTCAGACTGTACATAAAAAGAAAATGAGAATTATTATGGACTTGGTACCCGGGCATACGAGCGATACTCATCCCTGGTTCAAGCAGGCTAAGCAGGCTAAACAGAATAAATTCTCGAACAGATATATTTTTACCGACTGCGTCTGGAACGCTCCGCCCGAATACAGAATGATGTGCGGACTCTGTGAGCGCGACGGAAACTATATGGTAAATTATTTCAGCAGCCAGCCCGCGCTGAATTACGGCTTCGCGGAGATTACCGATCCTAAATGGCAGCTTCCTATGGACCACCCCGACTGTCAGGCTACCATAGAAGCGCTAAAGGATATTATGCGTTTCTGGCTCGACCAGGGCGCTGACGGCTTCAGAGTCGATATGGCGGATTCTCTTGTTAAAAACGATACCACAAAAGAACCCACAGCCTCAATCTGGGCGGGAATAAGAGAAATGATGGATAAGGAATATCCCGACGCCGTTCTCGTTTCCGAATGGTGCGATCCTTCCGTAGCTATTAACAAGGGCGGATTCCACTGCGATTTCTACCTCGATCATCTCGGCAACGGCTACAACGCGCTTTTCAGAGGCGGAAGCTGGGGCGACAAAGCTTTCTTTAACAAAAACGGACAGGGAAATATAAAGGCGTTTGTCGACGAGTATATCGAGGGCTACGAGGCGACTAAGGGAAACGGCTACATAAGCCTTATTACCTGTAACCACGATACCCCGCGTATGACCGCCTATCTGGACGAGGAAGCTATAAAAATCGCTTACGCCACTATATTTACGCTTCCGGGCGTACCGTTCCTCTATTACGGCGACGAAATCGGTATGCGCTATTTAACGGGGCTTACAAGCGTAGAGGGCGGCTACAGCCGAACAGGCTCGCGTTCTCCCATGCAGTGGTGCAAGGGCAAAAATTTCGGATTCTCCGAAAGCGACAAAACCTATATCCCCGTAGACAGCGACGAAAAAGCGCCGACTGTCGAAAATCAGCGCCGTAAAAAGGGCAGTATCTATAAGGTTATAAAGGATATAATAAAGCTCAGGAAAAAGAACAAGGAATTTTCCGCCGACGGCGATTTTGAGATTCTCTACGCCGAGGAAAACTCCTTCCCGTTTGTATATAAACGCGGTAAATTTGTTGTTTTTGTAAATCCGCTTGAAAGACTCGTCGACGTTAAATTCGAGTACGAGGTAAAAAGCGAGCTCTACAAAATCGGCGAGTACGTTCAGTCCTGGGAGAAAATGACGTTAAGTCCCCAGAGCTTTGTAATTGTTGAGGTATAAATGTTGATAGCAATACAAAAACGTGCCGGCTCAATGAGTCGGCACTTGTTATTTAGAGCATATTCTTTCTCTTTAGTATAAACATTGTGACAATGCAGATAATAGCGGTTGCAAGGCATACTATCCCGAAACCGTGGACGGTACCCGCGAACGGAAGCCACTTCAAGTTCATTCCGTAAATACCCGAGATTACCGTAGGGATAGCCATAACCAGCGTGATCGAGGTGAGGTATTTCATCACGTTGTTAAGGCTGTTGTTCATAACCGCGGAGATAAGCTCGCGCGTCGAGTCTATAATATTTCTGTAAATCGTCGCCATTTCAATAGCCTGATTGTTCTCGATTATAGTATCCTCGATAAGCTCCTCGTCCTCGGGGAATTCGTTTATGCGCTTTAGCCTTGTGATTACCATATTATTAGCACGAAGCGAGGTCGCGAAATATACGAGCGAAGCCTCAAGCTCGTGCAGAGATACGATATCGTCGTCCTTTGTATCCTTACCCGCGCGTTCCTCGATTTCAGCCCGCGCCTTGTCGATGTTTCTGAGGTCGTAAAGATAGAGCCTCGCTATACTGTAGAGAATATGGTACACAAACCTCATACGCTTTCGCGTGCTGAAATTACGCATTTTAAAGCGGAGTTTTTTCTCGAAAATATCTATTTTTTCTCTGCAAACGGTGATTACCGCGTCGTACGTTACGATTATTCCGAGCGGGATTGTGGTGTAGTAGGGCTGTTCGTTGCGGATTTCCGTAATCGGTATATCGACGAGAATAAGCGTGTAATTGTCCTCAAACTCAATACGGGAGCTCTCCTCGTCGTCGAGAGCGGCAACAAGGTCGCTGAAATCTATTCCGTAGTGGTCGACGATATGCTGGTTTTCCTCCGCGTCGGGAGCGGTGAGCTTTATCCAAACGTCGTGCCCGAGCTCCTCGGTTTCGGTAAGAATCCCTTTCTCCGTCTTGTAAATGTTCAGCAATTTGACCACCTCTTTCGTTACATTGACTATTTTACTATAATAAACAGCCGACTTTGTTAATTATAAGAAATATTAAAAAATTTTTTGCTTTTACAGGGTGATTACAGGAGCTGTACTTATCATATTACACAAAAAATTTTTGTCATATTGTATCATATATACAAAGAAAATCGGTTATATTGACATTGAATATAAATTAAATTATAATTATATAGATATATAGTAACTGTTAAAAGGGAGGGAATGGTATGAAAGCGTTAACAGGCAGAAAGCTTATGCTGGCTTTAGCCGACGTGTTTTTTATAATAGTCGGTACGTTGCTTACAAACACTGTGTTTATGCGATTCCTGCCCGCTTATTCGGTATCATACAGAAACCTTTTGTATGTAGCGGTTGTGGATTCTATGATATGTCTGGTCGTGCAATACGCGCTGGGCTCATATTCAAAGGCGTGGCGCTCGTTTAAGTTTGTGGACTATGTATTGTGCGGCGCGGGAATGCTTATCGGACAGGCGATGTCGCTTATCATATTCTATGTTCTGGGAAAATCTCCGTCAAAGCTGTTTTTCCTTGTAAACTTTATTATTATTACAGCGGCGGTAATTGTTTTCCGAATTATTTTCAGAAAAACATTCTTTACGCTGACTCGGGCGGGAGAATATAACGATAACGAGAGAACGCTTATCGTAGGCGCGGGTAACGCCGCGAGAATGATTCTTAACGAAATCAGAACCGCTCAGGGCGACGAAAACAACCCGTCCTCGGCGATTGAGCCCGTCGGACTTGTGGACGACGACAAAGGAAAAATGCACACAAGAATCAACGGCGTAAAGGTTTTGGGAACTACGAACGATATCCCCGAGCTTGCCGAGGCGCTGAAGGCTGACCAGATTATTTTCGCGATTCCCTCGTGCGACAAAAAAACCCGCCAGAGAATTCTCGGAATTTGTTCCCAGACGAAATGCCGAATCAAGGTAATCCCATTCCTCGGCAACCTTATTTTCGACGATAAGCACACCGAGCTTATCTCTCAGGCGGCGGACATTAAAATCGAGGACTTGCTCGGCAGAGAGCCCGTAACCTTCGACAAAAAGGATATTAAAGAATTAATCAAAGGCAAAAAATGTATGGTAACAGGCGGAGGCGGTTCTATCGGCTCGGAGCTTGTACGCCAGATAGCTAAATACGAACCCGAACAAATCATTATTGTTGATATTTACGAGAACAACGCCTACGAGGTTCAGCAGGAAATCATAATGGAACACGGCGACAGCGTTAATATCGAAACGATTATTTCCTCCGTACGCGACTATAACAAAATGGAGAAAATATTCAAGCAGTATAAGCCTAACCTTGTGTTCCACGCCGCCGCTCACAAGCACGTTCCTCTTATGGAGGTTGTGCCCGAGGAAGCGGTTAAGAATAATATAGTGGGAACGTTTAACGTCGCCACTCTCTCAGAGCTTTATAAGGCGGATAAATTCGTTATGATTTCGACCGATAAGGCGGTTAACCCGACTAACGTAATGGGATGTACAAAGCGCGTGTGCGAGATGATTATTCAGTACAAGGCGCAGTTTTCCGCCCATACGGAGTTTGTCACCACCCGATTCGGCAACGTGCTCGGCTCTAACGGCTCGGTAATTCCTCTGTTCAGACGCCAGATTGAGAGCGGCAACCCCGTAACCGTTACACATCCTGAGATTATCAGGTACTTTATGACTATTCCCGAGGCGGTTTCGCTCGTGCTTGAGGCAGGCGCTATGGCGTCGGGCGGTGAGATATTCGTGCTCGATATGGGCGCTCCCGTAAAAATCCTTACACTCGCCGAGAACCTCATCCGTATGTACGGAAAGGAGCCGTACAAAGAGGTGGAAATCAAATTCACGGGACTTCGCCCGGGTGAGAAGCTTTACGAGGAGCTTCTTATGGACGAGGAAGGCCTGAAGAAAACCACCAACGAAAAAATATTTATCGGTAACCAGATTAATATTGAACCCGAAAAGCTTTTGGCTCAGCTCGACGAGCTGGAAAAATGCGCTAATGAAAACGACAGCGATAAGGTAATAGAAAAGCTCGAGGAAATGGTTCCGACCTTTAACCACTTGACCAACGAATAACAAATCATTTATTGTGTGATAGGAGTCAGTAAAAATGATAGCTATTTTAAGTTGTCAGCTTGTATGCTTATACAGTTTAGAGTAATTTCCTCTCACATAAAAAAACAAAGCCGACGATTTTCGTCGGCTTTGTTTATGTTAGGTAAAATCTCTTTTATCAGAATTCCTTGTACAGAACTTCCTGGATAATAAACTTCGGTCTGTGCTTGCTTTCGAGGTATATTTTTCCGATATACTCGCCCACAATACCGAGCATAAGAAGCTGCATTCCGCCGAGTCCCCAAAGCGAAACGCTCAGGCTCGCCCAGCCGCTTACGGTGTTGCCGAGGAAGAATTGAATTACGCAGTAAATTAAAATAATTATCGCGACAATAAAGGCTATAACGCCTAAAAACAGAGAGATTTTAAGCGGCTTTACCGAGAACGAGGAAATTCCGTCGAACGCGAAAGCGATCATCTTTTTCAGCGGATATTTTGACTCGCCCGCTAAGCGCTCGTTGCGTTTGTATTCTACAATCGCGCTGGGATAGCCGATTTGCGGAACGATTCCTCTGAGGAATACGTTTACCTCTCCGAATTCAAAAAGTCCCTCAATCGCTCTTTTGCTCATAAGGCGGTAGTCCGCGTGGTTGTCCACGATATCAACTCCGAGAGCTTTCATAAATTTGTAGAAGCCCTGAGCGGTGTTACGCTTAAATCCCGTGTCGGTGTCGCGGTTGTTTCGAACGCCGTACACGATATCGTTGCCCTCGTAGTATTTATCGACAAACCTGGGAATAGCGTTGATATCGTCCTGTAAGTCGGCGTCGAGCGTAATAACCATATCGGCGTACTCCTTGGCTACCGAAAGTCCCGCGAGCAGCGCGTTCTGGTGACCTTTGTTTCTGGAGAGATTTATACCGACGAACATATCTATATTCGCGTGGTATTTCTCGATAAGCTTCCAGGTGTTGTCACGGCTTCCGTCGTTCACGAAGGCGATTTTGCTTTCGGGAGCGATTTTTTTGTTGATAATCATATCCGCCATAATTTTGTACAGGCGTTTTGATGTTTCGGGGAGAACCTCCTCCTCGTTGTAGCACGGTATAACGAGCCATAATTTGTCCATTTTTTGCACCTTCCTTTATCTATATTATCTGATTTTTTTCTGGAATTGATATCCGCATTTCGGACAGCGGATAGTGTGAGTGCCCTTGATGTTCTTGACTCTGAGCTGAGCCTTGCACGAGGGACATTTGTAGTAGCGGTGGGTTCTTCCGTCCTTGAATTTTCTGTAGGTTATTTTGAAGAAATCCCTGACCTTTATGAATATCGGCTTGTAAACGTCGTTTTCCTTCTGGCGCTGATAGCAGTTTCTGGACAGCGTGCGGAAAATCGTAAGTCCTATAAATACAAGCGACAAAACCTCGAGTATTATTCTCGCGGTGAGGTTAAAAACAAACCTCGATACGATGCTCAGTATAAAAGACAGCGCGAGCATTGTGCCGTTGAGCTCGTCAAAGCCGTATCTTCCGCGCATAAACTCCTGTATTTTGTATAAAAAACCCATTATTATAATTCAGTCCTTTTGTCTGTTTTAAAAAATTATATCACTCAAAACAGAAATGTACAATGTACAAAAATCAATGTTTAAACAAATCGAGCCGTTCCATTGTCAGCAGTCCGAAACGCTCCTGGGAGCTGAGTACCGTAGCGCTCTCATAGATTTTCGAGCTCGAGGGGTCGAGTCCCGCGGAGCCCCTGAGCGCCCACAAAACGCCTATTTGTATTATTACCGCTATTATGATAAGTACAAGCTTCGCTGAAAGCTTAAACCGTCTGAATCCGAATATTTTGTGTCCGAACAGAAGATTGAACAAAAACGGTAAGGCTATCGCCAAAGCGTAAAAGCCTTTGTCCACAGTCGCGCTTACAATCTGCTCGGGTGAAATCGCCTTCGCGGAGGATACCGTGAGAAAGCTTCCGAAGCTTCTGAAATAACAAAGCTGAAGCAGATAAAAAAGGGTAATAATAAACGCGAAAAAATTGCACAGCACGCGGTTTACAGCGCTCGGGAACATAGTGCAAATCAAGGTCAAAACCATAGCTATCGGAATAGTGAATCCGAGAACATACAGAAAGCTTACGGCGCTGAAGCCTTCGCCCGCGGAAAGCCTGAGCATAAGCTCAAGCCAGAGTATGAGAAAAGGGAAGAACAGAACCGTTAAAAAGTTGTTATTCGTATTATTTTTTATCTTAACAGGCTTTACCGCCTTTCCGTATCCGTCGCCGTAGTCGTTTTTAGGACGTTCGACAGGGGGAGCGGGCTTAGGTGTGTTATTTGAGGTTTTGCCCGTGAAAACATCGTAGTCGGGAAATCTTTCAAATAAATCGTTAATGTCTGCCATATTTTCCTTTCCGTTTGCGCTTGTCATTTATAATTCTAATACACAATTATAATATTATCAAGTATAGTTACATAATTGTATTCTTTAGGGTAGTTTTTCTTCGATAAAACCTGAATATTCAACAAAAGCCTGTCCCTTTCGGAACAGGCTTATGCGATTACGGATTATTCGTCAACCGCTGTTTCGGTTTCCTCGTCGGCAATATTCGCCATATCCTCTGTTTCGATTTCAACCTCGTTTTTGTGGAGAGTGAAAGTGAAGGGAACGTCGCTGTCCGCATGAACAGCCTCGAATACCTCGTCCATATTGAGAATGCCGTTATCGAGCGCTTCCTCAAGCGTGTAAAGTCTGTTGTTAGAGTTTACATAAAGTCCGAGCTCGTAATTCTGTTGAGCCTCGTTGATATAGAACGTATAGCCGTCAATTTCCTTTTCGGTTTCTTCGGGCTTTTCTGTTTTATCGGTGATGTTGAAGTAGAGCTCGTATCCTGACGAATCCTTGATTCTGGCGAGCGTAAGGATATTTACGCCGCCCATATAATCTCTGAATCTGTTGGAGAGAGAATTGTTATGGGTTACAATAATTCCGAGGTTTTTCTCCTCGTAGTTGAATATCATTTCCGCGACCTTCGAGAAGTTCTCGAAAATACCGTTTTTATAAGCGTCCGAGAGCGTGTAGGTGTGCTCCTCGCTGCAAGCGTAAAGACCTAAGCCGTAGGGCGACTGCTGTTTTTTGGCAGAGAAGGTGAACTCGCCCATAATATAATCGCAGTGATAGTTCGAGAAGTTGTTATTTCCCGCGTAAACGATATGGTATCCGTCGATTTTTCCGATATCGTAAAGCCACGTTACCTCAAAGCCGTTGTCGGTAAGTCTTTTAAGGTATTTTTTCGTCTTTATTTCCTTAAGCTGAGCGGGTGTTAATTTACTGGATTTCTTTTGCTTAACAACCGCGGACGATGTATTTTTCTTTTTGGCAGTCGTGGGTTCTGTGGCTTTTGTAGTTTCGGCGGTTGTGGTTTCAGGCTTTTGAGCGAATAAACCGCCGTTCTGGTTCGCGACCGCCGCGATAGTTCCGATAATGGATAATGAAAGAATTGCCGCTACCGCTAAAAGACGCGTCGGCTTTAATTTGAGGATTTTGGGTTTCTGCTGTTTCTCAGCTTCCTTTAAGATGTTCTGGCGTATCTGTTCTAAATCGGGCATCTGTCTGTCGCTGACTGACTTCAATAAATCTTTTTCTTTCATATTACTTCACCCTTTTCTCTGTAAATTTCTCTGATTTCTCGTATTGTACGGTAAAGCTTGTTTTTTACGTTTGATTCCTTTTCGTCCATAAGCGACGCGATTTCGTTTATGGAAAGGTCGAGTGAAAATCTGAGGAAGAATATCTTTTGGATATCAATCGGTTTAGTTTTAACGTAGTCCTGAATTTCCTCGACAAGCTCGTTTGTACATACACTATCTTCGATATCAAATTCATCGGGCTGTAAATCGAGAGTAATCTCGCCGTTGTCACCCTCAAAAGCCGAGAGCGAAACCTCCGCGTTTATACTCTGGATTTTATTGTAGTGCTTAAAAATCTTCTTCTTAGCGATGTTGATTACGAACGCTTCGTCGTTTTTAATGAAATCCGTTCCTTTTTCAAGTATCGTGGAGTATACCTCCATATATGTGTCCTGAAGTATGTCGCTTATGTCCTCCATATCGCCGCATTTGGAAGATATGTACTTCAGCGCGGCGGTGGTTGTAGCGTCATAAATTTCATTGAAAACAGACGTGACGTCCTTGCCACGTTTACCCATTTTTATCTCTCCTCACTATTGTAGTGTTAAAAACTCGGAAAAAAGTTTCAAAAAAATTAAAAAATTTTTAAAAAGTCAATATTAATCACAAAACTGCGGTAAAAACAGCATTATAGTTCTATTGTGGAATTAAAACCTGAGAAATAATCGCATTTTTGAGCTTGAAATCGGTTTAGTCAACATAGAACCGTTTTCTTAATCCGCCTTTCAAGTCCGATATGGTGATCTGCCGTCATAAAGGCGAGAACTCAGAACTCGCTTGTGAAATCGGTGTAAAGCTAAAAAGCGGACTAAACCCAACGGCGGGAAAACGGTCACACCGGACCGTTTTCTTTTTCCGCCTTTCAAGTCCGATGTATTAATATAAAAATACGAACCGACCGAATGGTCGGTTCGTATTTTGGTGCTGGTGATCGGACTTGAACCGATACGGATTATTAGTCCGAGGGATTTTAAGTCCCTTGTGTCTGCCTATTCCACCAC
>CADBSD010000103.1 GCA_902797225.1 uncultured Ruminococcus sp.
GAGTATTAGCAAACTATTTTATAAAATTGCGGAAAATGAGAAATCCGAAACAGTCACCTAAGATGACGATTTCGGATTTGCTCTGTTTTGGTGGGCCATCAGGGACTCGAACCCCGGACCGATCGGTTATGAGCCGATAGCTCTAACCAACTGAGCTAATGGCCCTTAGTCAGTTGTGCGAATTTCGCAAGGAATATTATATCAATTTATTATTTAAATGTCAACATAAATTTTAAAAACTTAAATTCAAATCTTTTTTGCAATACGGCGCGGCACAAGTAAAACTGTGCCGCGCCAGAATTTTTAATATGTATTATTCAGTTGTGTTTATCAACCTTCGGAAGCCCACTGCGCCTGATATTTGAGAGCGGGGTCTTTCATATCGGCTGTGAAGCTCTTCCAGCTGTCGCTGAAGATATACCATTTACCGTCGATAGAATCCTGGTAAACCTGGATAATACGCTCGGTATCCGCGCCCTTGAAGCGGGTTACGATTTTATAAACCTGAGTCTGATACTGGTTAGATGTCTGCGAAGCGTATACATAGTCCTCTAAAGTAACTGTGGGAGGCTCGGAGGGTGTGTAGCCGTTCGAGGGCTCGGCACCGTCAAAGTACGCGTTGCCCACATACTTATACTTATAAGACTTGCTTAAATTATCCTTCATAGCGGATCTGCTGAACGCGTTAAAAGAATCAATTCCTAAAATCTTTGTTGTCGGGGACTCGCAGAGCTCCTCCATCATCTCATACGCTACGTCGGGGTTCTTGGGATCGAACGCCTTTAAAGCGGCGAAGTAGAGAGCTACGACCTCGAATCTGCCGTTAGCCTTGTCGCCCGCCTCGATAGCGGCATCTACCTCGTTGGGGAGAATTTCGTCAGCGCGGTGAACCTTCTTTAATTCCTCAACATTCGCGGGAGCGTAATTAAATACGGAAGAAGCCTGATAAAGCGGAATATCAACTACGGTTTCCTCACCCTGCTCGTTTTTGCCTGAAGAACCCTTGCGGGATATTTCCTTTAAGGTTGTTGTAAGAGTTATATCTCTTACCGCGGGAGCAGGCTGTGTAGGCTCTGCCGTAGCAGGCTGTGTGGGTTCTGCCGTAGCGGGCTGAGTAGGATCGGCAGGTGTAGGATCAACAGGAGTAGGATCTACAGGGTCGGGATTAACGGGTGTAGGATCAACGGGCTTGGGAGCGGGAGCAGCCGCTTTTTTAACCGTAACGGTCATTTTAGCCTTTACAGCCTTGCCCTTTTTGCTCTTACCCTTGGCGGTAACTGTGATAACAGCCTTACCCGCCTTTTTAGCGGTAACGTTGATTTTGCTGCCGCTTACTTTTACGGACGCTACGGCTGAATCAGCCGATTTCGCGGTGAACTTCTTGGAAGCCTTTCCGCTTACCTTTACGGTAACCTTAAAGGATTTGGAAACTGAGCTCTTAGAAGCGGGGATTGTAAGCGTTGCTTTTTTCGAAACGCTTACGGATTTTACGTATTTCTTGGCTTTTTTGGCTTCCGCGGAAATAACCATAGCGGAAGAAACGAGCAACACGCAAAGAACTACGCTTATAACTCTTTTGATTTTCATAGTTTTACCTCTCTTTCAGGCAAACCGACTCGGCTTACCTATAATGAATATTATTAAAGGTTATTTAAACTTAACCTTTACGACCTTTGTAACTGTCTTGTCGGCGTAGTTGACGCCCTTTACCGTAACCTTGAGCTTGATTTTGTAGGTACCCTTCTTGTACTTGGCTTTCTTGAAGGTAATCGCGCCTGTCTTTGAGTTTACGGTGATTTTCTTAAAGATTTTAGCGTCTGTGCCCTTCTTTTCCTTAATCACCTGAACCTTACCCTTGGCTTTCTTGATAGTCAGAGGCTTTACGGTAACTTTCTTTTTCTTTGCCTTACTGATTTTTACCGTTTGTTTCTTAGCCTTAACGGTCATTGTCTGCTTAGCGGTAGTGATATAGTACAAAGCGCAGTCAGCACCCTCATAATAGCCGATATACTCAATGTCGGCGAGATACGCTCCCGCGTTAACCGTATTGTAATATGTAACAACATAGTCAACGTCCTTTTTAAGGAGGTTTCCGTCTACATCTTTGATGATTAATTCGGGGTTAATCTTTTCGCCTGTGTAGGGGAATTTAAAACCGCCCTCTATATCAACACAGTCGATTCTGGGAATAACGTGAGTTTCAACGTGCTCGGGATCAGTCTTGCAAACTCTCTGTTCCTCACCGTCTTCGTCCATAGTAGCCCTTTTTGTTAATGTCCAATCACCCCAGTCATGGGTATGAGAAGGATCGACAGGCTTAGTTTCAGGTTCTGTGGGCTTGTCGGTCTGCGGCTGAGTTTCGGGCTCGGTTGTAGGCTCAACCTTAGGTTCTGTTGTCGGCTCAGTCTCGGGAGTGGTTGGCTCGGATGATAATGTGTAGTCAAAGGAAATCGCGAGGGATTCCTTTGTGTTATAACCGCTTCTCGACGCAACGGTCGCTTCGCTGCCGTTAATAGTAGCGGTGGGATTATTAAAGATGTAGCCGTCCGCGGCTTTTACATATACTCTTACGGTATAAGTAACATCAACGCGGAATGTATCGTCCTCGGTCATCCAGTATCCGCCCGTTTTATTTCTCCAGCTTACGCCGTCGATAACATAGCTTGTATCACCCGCTGTCGCTTCAAAAACAGGTTTTTTCTTGTTCTGAGGCTCTGCAACATCATTAATGCTTATTGAGGTTATTTCAGAATCAGCGGGAGCTGAGGTAGTTTCGGGAACTTCGGTGGTTTCTTCCTGAACGGGAGCGGCTGTCGCGGTGAAATCATATGTTACAACCTGTTGCTCATAGTAATTATAACCCGCAACGTTGGAAACTTTCGCTTTTTCGTCGTTCATTTTCGCGGTCATATCATCTGAAAACTGATAACCCTTTTTAGGTGTAACATATACTCTCGCCTGATATTTCTTGCCCGCCTCAAAAACAAAGTTGCTGCTGTAAATAGCGTCGTTATCGGGATTACGCCATTCAAAGCCTTCAACAGTATAGTAAAAGCTACTCGCGTCATAAGTGTAAGAGGGCTTTTGTCCTTCTACGGGCGGGGTTACGCCGTTAATATTAAAGCTTATAAGCGAGTCGTTAGCTTTTGTCGCGGTAAACTTAAGGCTGAAATTCAGGTATTCCTCGGGATCCTCCATAGTCACCTTACCGACCGTAGCGTCTTTCGAGTTAATCTTACCCGTTACGGAGCTCATATCGGCGAAGGTATAGCCCGAGTCCGCCTTAACGCGAATGTTAACCTCATAGACTGTGTCCTTTACGAACCTATCGCTTGAGGTCATCCACTTGTTATTCGAGTAATCATACCAAGAGATACCGTCGATTGTACAGCCCTTTGTTGTACATCGGGCGTTATTATCGAACCTATTATTCGCAGCGGGTTCAAAAATGCCGTCGATATCAACCTTAGTAATTGAAGCCGCGCCCGCGGTCAGCGGTAACACGGAAAATACACTTATAACCATAAGCAGAGTTAATACTACGCTTGTTGTTTTTCTTATTGTTTTCATAAATTCCTCCTTCCGGATAATTAATATCCGTATACTTATCTATATTCTAACATATTTTTGAATAGCTGTGTTACCAAAGTTTAAGCTCGTTCTTTGTGCAAATTCAACAACCAAATACGCTTAATTCGCCCCTACAGCAAGCCAAATATAACATTACTGTATCTTGACTTTTAATAGCCTGTATGATAAAATTTCTATGGTTTTATATGGTGTAAAAGTGTAAGTTTTTTCGTTTACTTAGCATTTTTTAGCTTCATCATATATACATTATAAAACAGCCTTTAAAGAAGGAGGAAAAAGACTGTTAGCGCCAGGACCTAAGGGTTGACGAGGATTGGCAGTTATCGAAAGACTCGGCGGATGCTGCCACGGCTGAGCGTAAAAACGCTGTGGGTCGTAAGAGAAAGTTTAAAAAGCAGAATCAACACTGTAACAGAGGCTTTCTTGTCACAAAAATATTACTAAGGAGTAAAATAATGAGAGTTGTTATTCAGGATAATTACGATAAAATGTGTAAGTGGGCGGCTAATTACATCGCTCAGAAGATAAAGAATCATAAAGAGGATCGTCCTTTCGTACTCGGACTTCCCACAGGCTCGTCGCCTATCGGCGTTTATAAGGAGCTCTACACAATGAACCAGAACGGCGAGCTTTCCTTCGCTAACGTTGTAACGTTCAATATGGACGAGTACCTCGGTCTTCCTCACGAGCACGACCAGAGCTACTGGTACTTTATGCACGACAATTTCTTCGATCACCTTGTGGATATGAAGAAAGAGAACATCAATATCTTAAACGGTATGACTGATGATCCCGAGGGCGAATGTCAGAGATACGAGGAGAAAATCGCGTCCTACGGCGGAATCGACCTCTTTATGGGCGGTATCGGCGTTGACGGACACATCGCGTTCAACGAGCCTTTCACAAGCCTCGCTTCACGTACAGGCGTTAGAAATCTTACCACAGACACAAGAATCGTAAACTCGCGTTTCTTCGGAAACGATCCCGAGGCTGTACCCGCTCAGGCGCTTTCTGTAGGCGTCGGCACGGTTACGGACTCCAAGGAAGTGTTAATTCTTATCAACGGCCACAACAAGGCTAAGGCTTTAGCTGAAACGGTTGAGGGCTCTGTAAGCCACAAGTGGACCTGCTCCGCTTTACAGATGCACAACGGCGCTATCATCGCCTGTGACGAGGCGGCTTGCGACGAGCTTACCGTAGGCGCTTACAAATACTTCCTTGATATTGAGAAAAAGGAGCGACTTTAATGTATACAATAAAAGATCTCTACGATCTTGACCACACACTCGCAAAGGACTACCTCTCTCAGTTTACATACCCCTGGGAGGCTTTAAAGGGAATCAAGGACTTTATTCTTGAGTTAGGTCCGACTCTCGGCGACGATTACGAGCAAAAAGAGGAAGGCGTATGGATTCACAAAACCGCCAAGGTTTTCCCGTCCGCTTATCTCGGTTCTCCCTGTATTATCGGCCCGAACACCGAAGTAAGACACGGCGCGTTCATCAGAGGCTCGGCGCTTGTAGGAGCTGACTGCGTAGTAGGAAACTCCGTTGAGCTCAAGAACGTTATACTTTTCGACCACGTTCAGACTCCCCACTACAACTATGTAGGCGACTCTATTCTCGGCTACTTCTCACATATGGGCGCGGGTTCGATTACCTCTAACGTAAAATCCGACAAAAAGCTTGTTGTCGTAAAAAGCGCTACAGAGCAGATTGAAACAGGAATCAAGAAGTTCGGCGCTATGCTCGGCGACTATGTTGAGGTCGGCTGTAACGCTGTTTGTAACCCGGGAAGCGTTCTGGGCAGACACGTAAGCGTTTACCCCACCTCCTGCGTTCGCGGAGTTGTTCCCGAGAACTGCATTTTCAAAAACGACGGCACTGTTGTGGAAAGGACTGAGAAATAATGGGCAAATATTTCGGTACAGACGGTTTCAGAGGCGAGGCGAACAAGGTTCTTACCTTTGAGCACGCTATCAGCATCGGTCGTTTTCTCGGCTGGTACTACGGCAAGAATATGAACAAAAAAGCAAAGGTAGTTATCGGTAAGGACACACGCCGTTCATCATATATGTTTGAGTACGCGCTTTGCACAGGTCTTATGGCAAGCGGAGCGGACGCTTACATTATGCACGTTACCACGACTCCCTCTGTAGCTTATATCACACGCACGGACGATTTTGACTGCGGTATTATGATTTCCGCCTCTCACAACCCGTTCTACGACAACGGTATCAAGGTGCTTAACAGCAAGGGCGAGAAAATGGAGGAGGAAACTCTCCTCAAAATCGAGGATTATATCGACGGCAAGCTCGAAATCCCCGTAGCCGAGAAAGAAAATATCGGCAGAACAGTCGACTATGTTTCGGGACGTAACCGTTACATCGGCTACCTTATCTCTATGAGCAAATATAGCTTCAAGGGCGTTAAGGTAGGTCTTGACGTAGCGAACGGCGCTTCCTGGCAGATCGCTAAGGGCGTTTTCGACGCTTTAGGAGCTAAGACCTACGTTATGAACGACGCTCCCGACGGCTATAATATCAACACAAACTGCGGTTCCACACATATTGAGCACCTTCAGAAATTCGTTGTAGAAAACGGTCTTGACATAGGCTTCGCTTATGACGGCGACGCCGACCGCTGTCTGGCTGTTGACGAAAAGGGCAACGTAGTAACAGGCGACCACATCATCTATATCTACGGCAGCTATATGAAAGAGCGCGGCAAGCTCGTAAACAACAAGGTTGTCGCTACTATTATGAGTAACTTTGGTCTTTTCAAGGCGCTCGACAAAATCGGAATCGAGTACGACAAGGTTAATGTCGGCGATAAATATGTTTACGAGAATATGATCAACACGGGCAACCGCATAGGCGGCGAGGAATCAGGACATATCATCTTCTCCAAATACGCCACAACAGGCGACGGTATCCTCACCTCCCTCAAGCTTATGGAGGTTATGCTCGCCAAGGAGAAGCCCATGAGCGAGCTCGCGGCCCCTATGGTAATGTATCCTCAGGTTCTCAAGAACGTAAAGGTTAAGTCCAAGCCCGACGCCAAGAACGACCCCGACGTACAGGCGGAGGTTGCCAAGGTTTCCGAAGCCTTAGGCGACAACGGCAGAATTCTTCTCAGAGAATCGGGCACAGAGCCTGTTATCCGTGTTATGGTTGAGGCTGACTCGGACGAAACCTGTGAGAAATACGTTGATCAGGTTATCGACGTAATCAGAGCTAAAGGTCATATAATTTAATAAGGTTCATAATAAAGCTTTAATATCAGGCTTTACAATCGGACGTTCACAATTTTGTGAGCGTCCTTTTTTTATGTTGCCCGCTCAGTAGCACGCTGCGCGCGCTTTCTTGTGTGATAGAAAACCGCCTCGAAAATGTAAACCAAAAATATTCAAATAATATACAATTTCTTTGTAGCATTTTGTACTAAAAAATCAGCTCTTTGCTGAAAATTATATATCCTATGCAAAATAGTTGAATTTCGTCACTTTTTCAATGTTAAAAAAATAAGAACGGGAAAATAACCAAACGATTATGACATTGAAGAACGATAGTGCACACATCTCACAAAGGAAAGAACAAATTTTCGTTTTTTCGCTCAGTGGTTTTTCATTTCTTTGTGCATATTGCCATTTTTACAACTCGAAATTCGAACAATCGATTTGCATTTTTGGTAAATCTGACGTATATTGTAAACTAATATAGAATACCTAATTGCGGAATAAATATTTTATTAATCAACAAATATTCATAAATTCGTGTAAAAGCAATTACTCGTTTTCAACAGTTCTATAATGAGGGAGATGATTTTGTGAGTACGGCAATCAAAACATTTAAGAAATTTTCATTTCTTTTCATAATTCTGACAACGCTCATTGTCGGAGCGTGTCTGACCGCTATAATCACTTATGCCGACACCTTCTATACAGTACGTATAGAGTACAAGTTCAAGGACGGCACGCCTGCTCACGACGCGTATGTGGCGGCGTACCGCTCGGGCGCGAACGTCAACACAACCGTCACTAACCCCGAAATCACGGGTTTTACTCCTATGACAGCGATTGAAGGCGGCAACGCGGCTCTCACGACAGAGTTGAATTACAGCGACCTCAGCGAAAACAAAAATATTACCGTTTACTACATAGCGGGCTTAACCAAGTACAGAGCTATGTATTATAAGCAGAATATCTACGACGACCTATATACGCGTGACAACACGGTCAACGTCAGATATACCGACCGCTACGGCTTAACGGGCACTAACCCCACCGAACTGGAGGGCGAAGCGAATAAGCCCGAGGGATACGAGGGCTTTACAAACCTTTTCCACGAGCCTGACGCTATCGCCGCGGACGGTTCAACCGTATTCAGGGTTTACTATGACCGTAACTATTATACGGTAAACTTCGACCTCGGCAGCGGCGGATACGGTGTCGACGCGGTCTACGCCAAATATGAGTCAATTTACCATATAGGCGAGCCGAAGCGCGCGGGCTATACTTTTAAAGGCTGGGTTCTTACAAACAAGGACGGCGACAAGTTTTATGACAATAACAATGTCGAGATTAAAGGCGATGAAGAAAAATCCCTCGACGAAAAGCTTATTGAAAAGGCATTCGAGCACCACAACGGCACAGTACCCGCCCACAATGTTTATTATAAGGCTATCTGGGAAGCTACAACTACAAAATACAGTATTGTATATTGGATGGAAAACCCCAACAGTACAGCTACACTAGACCAAATGACGGCTCAAACCACATCTCCCGACCTTCGAAGATTGGTTACAGCGAACTATTCTGTAGTTGCTACCAAAGAGTTTACTAATATACCTTCAGGGTTTCAAATAAACTACGACAATATGGTAAGAGACGAGGACTTTTTCTATACAAATGTAGAGACAAAAACAAAACGTAATCTTGAAACCGCCTTTCCCTCTATGAGCTATGCACAGAAAAAAGAATTGAACGGTAAAGGAAAATATTTCTCTTTAAACACCTTCCTTACTAAGAAAAACTTTTTTGACTCGCTGATTACAGGGGGCGAGGAACCTACAACCCTACCCAATAAAGTAGTTCTTGGCGATGGAACAACGCGTATTAATGTTTATTATGACCGAAAAGAATTTGATTTGAAATTCTACTACGCTAAAACCGATGCGAATAATAAAGTTTATTTGGCTGAATCAGCAAGCGGATTTGGAAAAAGCTCCTCCTCGTCTCAAGAAGAACGTCTCGGTAGTGCAACTTGGACAAATTGTGTACCAACAGCAGACGGCGTTCCTCAAATAATTTCAAGCTCCACAAAAATCACACCTGCAACTGAAAGCTACGGTTCAGGTAACAGTATGGTAACTTACTATTACTACAGCGCAAAAGTTCATTACGGTGGAAGTCTGGATAACATATGGATGCTTAATGCTTTTGCAAATCGATATAAGAAAAGCCAAAACTCGGACACAAGAAAAAACCCTCAGGAAGACATTATTTTTGGCGGTTGGGCTCCACAATACGGTACTAACTACAGCGAAGGAAACAAAAACAAGACAACTAAGGGCATTTTTGAAAAAATGGATGAGCAGTTTATGTTCAAGAACGACAACCGCGATGATTATCTTCAAGTAAGCTTCGTCGGCTTTTGGACAAACGCTAGTTATAGCTCAACATGGAATAGCAAGCCTAACCTAGTATTTAATTTTACATATCAAAACTACGTAGAATTGCTTCCCTACGAATACGAAAAGACTAACGAGGAATTAATCGCCGCGGGAAATTATATTGATGTTATTCCGAACGATCAATACAACTCACCTATAGAAGGAAAACGCTACGGCTTGCCCGCTAAAAACAATTTCGAAACATATGACGCGGGACAACAATATACTCAAGCAAACATCCCTAAAGATTACGATGACAAAGACGACGCTATCAGAGAAAACCAAACAGCCGTATCTTTACAGGGATTTGAAATTGAAGATTACCAAACAAGCAACGGAAGAGTAATTCTAAATGCAAATAACACAATTATTAACTGGGAAGACTACGGATCAGACGGCAATATATGGAACGACAACCACGCAACAATAAAGTTTTTTTATAAACGTTTGAAGTTTACCCTTAGATACGTTAATGGTAATACTGTCGAAAGAGAGCTGCCACAAGCTGTTGCATATAATGCTCCTTTGAACTCAAAGTACGCAACAGGCGAACATACTGGTGAATACAGATATTTTTATGAGCCCGAATATTTCAATCCTGATCTTAAGGATTATTTTGAATTCAAGGGCTGGTACTATACGCCTTACTATTATCGCGAGGTTGACTTAGACGCTCAGACTATGCCCGCCGACGACATAACATTTTACGCGAAATGGGTTCCTAAGGTTATTAACGTAAGCTTCTACCCAACCTATAACGACTATTATCAAAATAAAAACAGGATTCATTGTATACCTAATTCCAACTATGATCCCACTAAACCGATATGTGATCCTGACGACCCGAATTTTAACCCCGATTCCGATACTCCTAACGTGAAATGGAATGACGGCAACCTCCCCGTAAACTACGGCGACTTCATACCGCATAATCAGATTCCCGCGAATATCGACGACGACGAACACAACCTAAGACCCGAGCTTAACCCGCCTGCCCAGGGAGCACAGTTCGCGGGCTGGTATTACCTGAGAGATAACGTTCCCGTGCGTTTTGAGCCTGAAAACTTACCCGTTACCGCGCTCAACTACGAAGCGTCAGTCCATAACGGACATCTTAAGCTTTTCGCTGAATGGGTAACCAAGGACGTAGCGAAATATCAGGTTAAATACGTCGAAAAGGATCATCCCGAACGGGAAGTAGCAACGGAAACAACCGGACGTGCGTTTGTATTTAAAACCAAAACCTTTAACGCTAAAGGCGGAGACCAACTCAACGCCGCTCACGCGTGGGAAGAAAACGGCACAAACTGGTGGCCGACTACAAACTCGACCTCAATTTTGATTAAAGCGAACGCTCAGGGCGAGGAATTCAAACCAAATACATGTAAGTTCGAATATGTTCAAAAACAGAAAGTACATTATAAAATCCAATACCTGGACGCCGCGAGCCGAACACCTCTATTACCTGAAGTAACCCGTGAATCAGGTCACGCTTCAATCGAGGAGGACGCGCCGTTTATTCCCGGTTACGCGGTTACGGAAGGAACTAAAACGCTAGTTTTAACTGCTTCTACCGCCGAAACCGAAGAAGAACAGGAAGCGGAGGAGCTCGCTACTAACGTTATTACTTTCTACTACAATAAAAACAGCACCGAGTATATCTACGAGGTAGAGTATTATACACAGAACACAGGCGACGACAACTATACTCTGGCTCAAAAAGAAAACCTCGCCGTAACGATTGCTTCGCAGGGCGATACCACCGTTTCAATCGCGAATATCTACAACAGACATATTCCGAGTGTTTTCGAACAAAACGGATTCACCCGTAAAGCGAATGCGACTACCGTTACCGAAACCAACGGTTCGGTTAATACCTACGGTATAGCGGATGACGCGAATGTCGTTATCTCCCCCGCTCACAGAACCACCATTAAGGTTTATTACGACAGGAACACCTACTACTACTCATACAAATACGTCGATCATACCCAGGAAAAGCTCTATAACGATAAGCTCAAAAATAATGAAAGCGTCGACGGCGTTTGGGACGGCGTAATTCAGGAATTTACACAGCAAGGTCCCGCAAGAGTAGAAACAGACGTTACCATTAGCGGAGAAAGAGATATTACGCATAACGGTACTCCTTATACCAGAATAAACACGAGAGATTTAACCCTTAATATCGCTCCCGTAACACCCGCCAATCCACATGTAAACGAGGTTAAGATTTATTACAAGAAATTCACGGAGAGAGAGCTTCAGTTCAAGCTTTCGTGCAAAAACGAGAATTCGCCTTACACAGATGTTGACTACGACCATAATACGGGCGACCCGCTTTACGGAGGTATCTCGCTTCCGATGCAAACTATCGACAGCTACAGCGATATTAAATCCGTTGAGTTTTACGACTTTAACGATGCTAAAACCTCAAACGGCGGAGTAGAGTACTATATACATAACCACAAATACAACTTCCTCGGCTGGTATGACAATCCCGATGGCACGGGCACTCCGCTTACTACTAACGCGATACTTGCTAAAGAAAACTTAGGATTAAACGAAAGTCTGCCCGCAAGAGATAAGACCTACTACGCGGTTGTTGAGCAGGAGCTTGTAACGGCGAACTTCGAGTTCAGACTTGTTGACGAAGCTCTGCCAATCGGTACGGGTGACGGCGAAACCGAAGAAGACCGCCAAGCGGCTGCAATAGTAGCGGCAGCTGAGTCTGACCCGAACGGCGACTACACGGGAAGTTACTTTGACTTCTCCGCTCCGAGTACCTATGTGAACAATACTCCCGTTCCGTGGCACAGAACCGACGGCTACAGTATGAGTATAATGCCGAAAGACAATAGGGTTTATAAATATGAATTCGCCGAATGGTGGGAGGAAGATCTTACTGATCCTGATCATAAGCTTATCCGTAAGAAGAACTGGAACAGCAGCGGCGAATGGTCGCCTACGATCCTGCAAAACCAGGTTACACGTAACGGTGACAAGCATATTATCGCGGTTTATAAGAAACGTAATGTGACCGAAATACCATATACCATTAACTACCACTTTAAAACAAGACTTCACGGCGAGAAAGACTTCGTAGTAAAGGGTACGCTCAAAGATGATCCGAAGACCGAGAACATAAACGAATTCACAGCTAATATCAACAATACGGCATCGTTCGAGCTTACGGACGAATTCATTATGAGTAAAGCTCCGTTCGAAGCAAACTACGGAGAAACCTTATGCTGGAAGGACGTTAACACAGTTAAAACCTCCATTGTAGGAAATCCGAGCTCGGATAAGGACGAGGAAAAGGTTGACCGCATTATCACTACCGTTACCGCGGAGCAAAAGACAAAAACCGCTTACGCGAACTACAGACTCAATCCCGACGCCGCCTTTACACAGATTACATCTACGATCGGCGCTAACTTCTTAACAGACCCCAAGCTCGCCGCTATTGACGCTACTGGATTGACCAACAACGGCAAGGCGTTCAGCTACTGGGAAATCAGGAAATCAAGCAACGCAAGCGCTGAGGTCATAGCGAGATGCTACGATCCGAAATTCTCATTCTGTCTTATGGGCGACTACTACATCACTCCCGTATTCGACAGTGAAACAGGAACAAAAAGCGCCGTTCTCAATCCGTCACGTCTGGAAAGAAACGCCGCTGAGGACTGGCGCGCGTGGACTTGGAATAATGATAGCGACGGCGTGTGGATAACTCCCGATTCAAACCTTACGTTCACAGGACTTAAGAACAAGGTCATTTTTGCCCGCGTAAAACCGGGCACAACCCCGGGATTTAACGACAATGACTTCTGGAACCAGACAGCCAACCTCGACGTCGTAAACGGCGGAACATATACGCTGACAGGCTGGACAGGCACAGATAATAAGATTATGGACGGCACATGGGTGGATATAAAGCTTACCCACCTCGACTACTCGCGTAACCGCTGGACCGACGATAATAATGAGGTTCCCGCGGACGGAAGCACAGACGAATTGTTCACCGACTTCGAAATAGCGTACCGAGCCTTCAATAATACAGAAAACGATATTTTTGAAGAAGGCTCAGGCTATAAAACAGGCGTTGTATTTGAGCTGTGCGCTCAGCTGCCCGATAGCGCGACGTTTAATCCCGATAGAGATTACAACCAGCTTTCAGACGAAACAAATCTTAAAGCGGCTATTAAAAACGGCGTCAAAAACCAAACGCTGTACGGTACGTATAACTACAAACCAAGTACAACTAAAAAACGCAGCTATCAGATAAAGGAAATCCCGACCAATAAGCTTACAAACAGAAACCGTATACAGTTCAGTCAGTGTTATGTAAACAATTACACTTCCAAAATCGAAAACGAAGTAGAAACAAGAACCTATAAAAACTCAACCTATTTATTAAAGGCGACAGCGTATCTTATCGACGCGGAC
Source organism: uncultured Ruminococcus sp. (assembly GCA_902797225.1). Taxonomy (GTDB): domain Bacteria; phylum Bacillota; class Clostridia; order Oscillospirales; family Acutalibacteraceae; genus Ruminococcoides. The sequence goes on from CADBSD010000103.1 coordinate 13,710, forward strand.
GGCGAAACCGTTACGCTGAGCAACTCGGTATATACCTGCCTTAAGGACGTTTCTAAAAAGGATTTAGCCAGCGTCGTACCAGGTATGACCGTTTATACAGAAGGTAACTGATACCATTTTTAAAAGGAAAGGGGTAGAGTTATGAAAAAAAAATATAGCTCTCCCCAATTCCTTTTCTTTGAGGTAGAGCTTGACAACGTGCTCAAAGACAGCCCCGAAAACTTCAGCAGTTATGTTGACGGTCCCGGGGACTGGGGCGATAATCCGATAATTGATCCTGACGATGGTATAGTATGGTAAGAGGAGGCGCGTATGAAATTATTTAATAAAATAACAGCCTGCGCGCTCGCGGCTCTTATTATGCTTTTAGCGCCCGTTGTTATGGCTGCCGACTCGTATATATCCCTTAACGGCTTTTCGTTCAGTATAAACTCAAACGGCGAAGCTGTGATTTACGAATACGACGGCGATGAAACCAACGTAGTTATTCCCGAAAAGCTGCTCGGGGCGTATGTAGCGGAGATTTCATCTTACGCCTTTAACGGCAATTCGAGTATAAAAACGGTTGTTTTAGGCAACGCTTCACGCCTTTCGCGTATCGGAGATAACGCCTTTAACGGGTGCTCGAGCCTTTCGGAAATCACAATCCCCGAAACCGTAGAGGAAATAGGCTTCGGCGCTTTTCAGAATTGCTGTGAGCTGAAAACAGCCGTGATAAACGGAAACATAAGCGAATTGCCCTCGCAGTGCTTTTATAACTGCGAAAACCTTAGCAGTATCAAGCTGAGCGACAGCATTGCCAAAATAGGCGAGTTCGCGTTATCCGAATGCGATTCGCTCACACATATAACAATTCCGAACAGCGTAAGCGAAATATCCGACAACGCTTTTTCAGGCAGTGATGATATCAGGATATTATGTGAGAGAGGCTCTGACGCCTACGAGTACGCTCAATCTATGAATATAGATACAGTCGTTCCCGACGAATGTCCGTTAGGCGACGTTAATCTCGACGGCAAGGTCGATATTATCGACGTAACTCAGATTCAGAAATACAAAATCGGCGACAGCAAGGCGATTGACACAGAGCTTCAGCTAAGGCTCGCCGATGTTAACCGCGACGGAAAAGTAACCATTCGTGACGCGACTCTGATTCAGATGTATCTTGCCAAATACTTTGACCAGTTCTAAAACTTTACATATACGCGATGAAGCGGACGTAGTAAAATACGTCCGCTTCTTCCTGTTTAGCCATAAGAAAGCGCGCTGATTGCGCGTTTTCTTAATTTATCGCTAACTTAAAGCTTCCTATTAAACAAAAAACGCGCTCCGAAAACCGAAGCGCGTAAGCTTTATTAACTGCCGAACCATTCCGCAATAGTCTTAATAGCGAAACTGGAAATATCTTTATAGACGTTTTCCAACTCTTTGTTTTTTTGTTGGGTATCTTCACCGCCACCGCCACCGCCGCTGCTCAGAAGTACATCAACTTTTTCAAGATATTCAAACGACAATGTCGGCTTTTCATATTGTTCTTTCAAAGCTGATGCCTCCTTTCCGAATTCTACAATGTAACGTCATACAAATTTGTAGTACAATAATATTACAATATTGTCAATAGTTTTTGTGAAGAATTTTCGGAATTCGCATTTTATTTTACTTTTCGCTTTACAATTGATTTATACATTTTACCCTCAAGCGCTTTTACGACAGGCGCTGACAGCACGCCCGCGGATACTCCTATAATCCACACAAAATTCCAGCCGATAAAAATGCCGAACAACACTATTATCGCCGCAACTATCGTCAAGTAGCAGAATTGGAATTTTGCCGTTGATTTTTTCAGTTCTTCGAGCACGTCTATACCATTAGACTTGTGAGGCGCGCTTTCTATATAGTCCGCCGCGACTTTCACTCCGCCGCACGCTCTGAACTCGGCGCCTTGTTTTGCCGCGGCTTTCTGGTAGACGCTGTTGCCGAGTATTCTTTCGACCGCCGCTTTTATTCCGACAGCTGAGTCGTCTGTCAGCTGTTCGCCAGCTCCGATTTCCGCCGTTCTTTTCGCTACGGCGTACTGCTCGCTCGTCTGGGGATAGAGCACCATTGGAGTCGCCATATATAAGCTCTCACTAACGCTGTTCATTCCGCAGTGGGTTATAAACACATCTGCTTTCGAAAGCACGTCGAGCTGGTCTACGTAGGAATAAACCTTTACATTCTCGGGCAAAACTCCCAGAAGCTTTTTATCCAAAGCCTTTCCGCAGGAAATAATCACGTCAAGCTTTAAATCCTTCAGCGCTTCAATACATTTATTATAAAAATCGGGACGCTCGTTTATTACCGTTCCGAGGGAAATATAAACAAGCGGACGCTGTTTTTCCTTTTGCGGCTTCGCGCTCGAGAAAACAGACGGGCCGACAAAATTATAAAGGTCGGAAAAGCTCTCGGCGTAGGGTTGGAAACCGCGCGAGGTATAGACATTTGTATCGGTCTTGTTGTCGTTTTGTACAAGCGACATCGCGCTTTTTACCTTATAGCCGTAAGGCTCGAGCGTTTTGAGCTCCTTGGAAATCCTGGGCAAGCCAAAAATCATATCCCGAAGCTCGCCCTTCTGATATTTCATATATTTCGAGGAGAGTCTGTTAAACGCGAACGTACTTGTGGAAACGACCATAGGCACGTCAAACTTACGGGCGTTAAGCTTGCCCCAGAAGCATACCGAGTCGGTATAGACAACGTCAGGCTTGAAGGTTTTGAACTCGTCCTCAAGAAAATCGTTCATACTAAGCGTAATACGGATATCCTGAATCGTCATTTCGGTTGTTTTAATATTTTTGAGCGCCTGTTCTTCCTCTTTTGTGATTTCAGGTAAGAAGCGATCGCAGTTTATAAACTCGGCTCCTGTCGCCTTGATTTTCTCCTCGAATTCATTGAAGGAATAAAATCTTACTTTATCTCCCCTTTTTACAAGCTCAGCGGCTACGGGGAGCATCGGGTTCGTGTGTCCGTGCGCGGGAATACAGAAAAAGGCTATTTTTTTCATTAGTCATTACCTTCCTTTTCATCAAATGCCGCCGAAAAAAATTCGGACAACGCGTTTTTCGGCGGAATAGCGATACCCTTCTGTTCATCACCTAACAGCAAAATCGTGTCCCCCGGTTTTATATCAAATATTTCTCTCGCCTGTTTCGGAATAACAATCTGTCCTTTTTCTCCTACAGTTGCCGTCCAGGCGTATTTACCTTTTGGAGCTTTCATTTTGTCACCTCGTAGTATAAGTATGATTTGTATAACTAATCATACCACGCTAAGAAGGTATAGTCAAGAAAAAAACACGGAATTTTTTAGAATTCCGTGCTTTTTATTAGAATCAGATTATTTATTTAAGTTTATAATAGTTTCTTGCGGTTTTTCTTCCGAATATACTTTTCATAACGTAGTTGAAAGGATAAATTCTTTCGCCGTTGCTTTCCTTGAAATATCTCTTTCCGTCCTCACCCGTATAACCGATTCTGTATTCTTCGTTAGTTTTGAACGTTGTGGGCTTGTAGCCGTTTTTGTGGTAATACCACGCTTTAAGCTTGCCGTTTTTAGCGTTCCAGATACTTACTCTGTAATACAGATGATAGTAGGTTCTTCTGATTTTATGAGATAAATTCAAAGATATATACTTAATCGGGTCGGAATGTCCTACCGTTTCAATTAGCGCGTAATAAACGGGCTTGCCCTTGAGCACCTTTTTAGCTTTTTTGCCTGTAAATACAGTGTTCGGGAACTGATATCTCAGCTTGCTGACGTCGCGGGCGTCGATAGTCTTTTTGTATTTGCTTTTGACCTTGCTTCTCGAGTAGTTTTTATAGTAGCATTTCTGGAAAGCGCTCGCGACAAGAATGGGGCCGTTGACGATTTTTTTGTACTTACGCGCGCTTGAATCGCTTATCTGTTTACTTCCCTTGAATTTTCTGCCGAGATTTTTCTGAGCTTTCTTTATTATCTTTTTTAAGGAATACTTGTTACAATAAGCGTTAAACGCCTTTGTGCCGACGATTACTCCGCTGTCAACGAGGTTAGTCAGTCTGTAGCTGCTTATTTTACTTCCCTTTGGAAGAATTACCGACCTGAGCTTTTCACGCTGTGTAAAGCCCGAGTCTATATAGCTGACCTTTTTCTTGAACTCTATGCTTTTGAGCTCCTTGCACTCCGATAAAACATCGCTCGAAACATTACCCACGGTTGAGTTAAATACTACATTCTTCAAAGAATCCAGACTGCTGAACGAGCCTTTCTCTATATTGTCTACCTCTCCTTTAAATGTAACCGTTTTGAGCGACGGCAGAGAAGCGAAGCAGTATTCGCCTATGCTGTGGACGTTTCCGAAAAACTCAACCTTTTCAAGCGAATCACAGCCGTTGCAGTAGCTGTCGCCTAAAGTGTTAACGCTTTTGTTAAAGGTCACGCTCTTAAGGCTGTCGCAGTTTGAGAACATATTGCTTTCTATAGTTTCGACCTCGTCGTTAAATGTAAGAGTTTCTACGGCGTCGCTCTTATTGAACGCGCCCCCTGAAATCGTACCGACTTTGCCGAATTTCAGCGTCTTAAGCTTTTTACACTCGTAGAAGGACGAGTTGTCTATAAGCTCCAGCTTGTCGCCCTTAAACTCAACCTCCTCGAGCGAAGGGCATTTCTCGAAAGACGCGTAAACCGCTTTGAGCGACTTAGGCAGCTCGAGCGTTCTAAGGCTCTTGTACTTGTTAAAGCACTTTTCGATATACTCGACCTTATCGCCGATTTTTACAAACGAAAGGTTTTCAGCGGGCTTTTTCATACCGATAACGGCGATTACCTGCTTTTCCTCGTAGACAGAGGGGATATCAATCTCGGCGGGAGCGTCGTCTTTTATTTCGCATACCAACGCCTCGTCGCTTCCGGAGTAATCCTTAAGAAACGTAAGCTTGCTTTTTTTCTCCTTTAACTGAGCGACAGTATAGAAATTCACTCCCTGCAAGCCTCCGCAGCTTGAAAACACAAAACAACTTGTAAGCGTCAAAAGCGCCAGAAGCAGCGCAACTGATTTTTTCACAATCCACACCCCTCTTTATATCTCAAAATTGTTAATCAGTTTAGCCGTAAACTACGTAAATGTAGCTTCCGAGGTAAATCCTGAGCACATAGCTTCCGTAGTTAAAATAGCCGTAGCAATAGAAGTTAACGCGCTCGTTGTAGGCGTTCTTCCATGAAACGTAGAGCTTCGTGGAATTGAACTCGGGATATAAGGTTGTGTGAACCTTTAAGGAGCTCGGCTTTAAAGCCTTAGATTTCAGAAGCTTTATAGCTTTCTGCTTAATAACCTTTTTGTCGTAGGAATAAATCTTGAATTTATATTTTGTTCCCTTGATTTTCGCGGTGATTGTAGCCTGTCCGTGAGCCTTGGCTTTTATTTTTCCCTTGCTTACGGAAACCTTGCCTGAATTTGTAGAAGTCCATTTAGCGCTCTTAAAGCCCTTAACGTACTTAACCATTTTCTTGAGCGATACGCTCTTGCCTTTTCCCATCTGAATTGTTTCGTGGTTTACGGTTATTTTGCACTTTGCGGTTTTGCTTCCGTGCTTATAGGTAATAGTCGCTTTACCTAAGTTTTTGGCGTAAACATAACCGTAGGAATCGACTGTAGCCACTTTCTTGTTGGAGCTTTTCCAGCTTCCGCTCTGGGTTGAATCGGAGGGATAGAATTTTCCGCTGAGCGTAATGCTGTTGCCTCGGCAGATTTTAACCTTTTTTCTGCTGATTGTAACTCTTGTTGTCTTTATTGTTTTAAAATAACGTCTTATAACAGAGAATTTATAGTCTAAGCTTTCTCCGTTGTTCTCGGCGATTTTGATTGTGTAAGTACCCTTGCTTAATTCAAATGTATTGGTGCTGTAGCCGTAGTCGGTGTACTCGTCCTCTACCTCGCCGTCGGAATTAAGAATCGTAACTCTGTAGTCGCCCTCTGTGTCGCTGAAGGAAATCTCAATCTCGGAATCGCTCGCGACGTTGATTTTGTACTCGTCCTCGGCGTATTCCGTAAGCGAGCCTGTTCTGTTGCTTAAAAGCGTCTGCGTAGCGTTATACTCGTCGTCGTAATATCCGCCCGCGTTCGCTACCGGAACAGCGCACATCATAAGCATTAATACAGCCAGGAAAATACTGACAGGTTTTTTGATGTTTTTCATAAAGTTTCTCCTCCTCATAAAGAAATACTATTGATATTGTATCATATCATAAACCTTATTGCAATAAAAAAGTGGTCATAAAGACCACTTTTTATAATTTGTCACCTTAAGAATAAAATAATCTATTTTATCTTTACTTTTACTGTTTTAGTAATTGTTTTCGGCTTGAAATCCGAGTTACCCGCCGCCTTGATTTTCAGCTTAAGCTTATAGGTCTTTTTCGCGTACTTGCCTTTTTTGAAGGTAACGGCGCCCGTGGTTTTGTTTACCGTTATTTTCTTAAATATTTTAGAATCTGTGCCCTTCTTGACCTTAGTTACGGTAACTTTGCCCTTGGCGTTTTTAATAGAAATCGGCTTTACGGCCTTTTTGGATTTTTTGAGGGCTTTTGCTTTCAGCGATTCCTTTGAGGCGCTTACAGTTAAGGTGTTAGCCTTTTTGTTGTACGCCGAAGGCGTGCCGGGCTGGATAGAAACGAATTTCTGAGAAGAAATACCGCTGAGCTTGATTTCCTTCGCATATGAAGAATCCGCGCCCGCTTTTACCACGAATTTATTTTTATTGAGTGAAAAATCTACGTTGACCGCAGCCTGTCTTAGTCCGAACAGCGTAAGCTTACCGCTTTCTCCTACGCTTATCTTACAGTTCTTTGTACCGTAAAGCGCGTAGCCGCGGTTCTTGTATTCCGCCGAAATAGTACCCTTAGCCTCGGCTTTTACCGTACCGTCAATTTTTACTACGCTGTCGTTGTTTAGATAAATCGCTTTTGTCTGGGCGGGAGTTCCCATTGTATTGGATATACCGTTTTTGGCGAGCGCCTTTAAGAAACCGCCCTTGCTGACGGTAAGATTTTTTGTAATGACGGCGGGGTTGTCGTTCACGATCGAGGTCGAGGTAACGTCAAGCGTTCCGCCGACGGTGAGATTTACCGCCATAATACCAATCTGGGAATAATCCTGCATATCATTAACCTCGGAATACACGCTTACGCCCTTTGAGATTGTAAATGACGTCGCGAAAACTCCGCAGGTATCAGCCGAGCCGCTTCCCGTAAGCTTTATTTCCGCGCCTAAGCAAGCGAAGCTGAACGCTTGGTTTTTGTCCTTCGGTTTAAGCGTGCTTTTGCCGACAAGCTCTATAGTAATATCTTTAGCGGAATAAATCGCCGCCAAATAATCAGCCTGCGGATAGAATTTATATCCTCCCGTAATAACGGCTTTGTCAAGAGTCAATGTATTTGTTTCGGGATCATAGGAAACGTCGCCGTCGATATAATCACCCTCGATATCTTCGGCGTTTTCGCTGTTGACCGCTACTCCGCCGACCCAAAGGCTGTATTCGGAAGCGTTGTCCTCAGAAGCTTTTGTTTCGTTCTCGTCGGGTTCTGTAGGCTCATCCTCATCGGGCTCTGTAGGCTCGTCCTCGTCGGGCTCTGTGGGATCATCGTCGGGTTCTTCGGTTTCCTCAACCTCGGAATATGTCGTTTCCTCGGGCTCGGGTTCTTCAGCGGCTATAGTAGTTTCTTCCGCTTCTTCCTCGTCGAGCGAGTTGAACTCAATATAGTTTTCGTCGGCGTAAGCTTCCGCCTCTGTATCGTAATAGCCGTAGATTTCAAAATTATCGTATATGTCTTCCTCGCCCCAGCCGAAAGCTCTATCGCCTATTTTTGTAAGCGACTTAGGCAGAGTTACGCTCATAAGGCTTTTGCAGTACGCGAAAGCGCCCGAATCTACGCTTTGAAGATTATCGCTGAACGTAACTTCCTCAAGGCTTGTGCATTCCTTGAAGGCGAAACTGCCGACACTTGCAACGGGCGACAGGTCTAACGCCGTAACGCCTGTGCAGTCGGCAAAAGCGTATTCGCAGATTTTCTTAACGTCTTTTCCGATTGTAACGGATTTCGCTTCCGTCAGCCCGCAGAACGCTAGATTACCGACGGAGGTTACGCCGTCCTCAACAACAATAGATTTAATGTCCTCTGCATTGTTGCTCCATGGCGCTTTATCGTCGTCCGAAAAATCGGGCATATCGCCTTCTCCGCTGATTGTCAGAGAATTGTCGATAAAGTTCAGAGCGAACTGTAACGTGCCTATCGAATCTTTCCACATTGTACCGCCGACCTCTGTTTTCGACGTGGTCTGAGCGCCCGCGGAAAGCTGAGCGACAGAAAACATACTGACTATCATCAGTAATACTAATAATAAGCTTGTAAGTTTTTTCATTTTCTTAAAATACCTCCTCGTATTTTTGTATAATTATAACACAATTAAAAGCATTATAAAATACTTAAACGTAAAAAACTTTAAGTTTCCTATCAAACAAAAATACGCGGAACCCTAAAACGAATTCCGCGCGTTTATTTACGTTACTTTTATCTTTATTGTTTTTGTGATTGATTTAGAATTATAGTTTCCGTTACCCTTGGCGGTAAAATTCACCTTCAGCTTGTATGTGCCCTTGGAGTATTTTCCCTTTTTAAAGGTTAATGCGCCATCGGAGCTTATCTTAATCTTTTTTCTTATCTTCTTGCTTGTAACGTCCTTGCTGATTTTTGCTGTTACCTTGCCCTTGGCTCGGGTAAGCGTAAACGCTTTTACCGCTTTCTTTTTCTTTAGGAGCTTTTTAGTCTTTACGGTAATTGCTTTAGCCTTTAATTTTACGGGATTATCCGCCTTGGCGATATTAAAATCAACCGTAATCGAATCGGTATAAGCGCCTTCGCCCTTTATAAGAGCAATACCCTTTCCCGCGTTTTTGTTGTTGGAATACGATACGATATAGTCGGTGTCAAGCGTAAGCTTCTTTCCGTCCAGCTCTACCTGAACTTTGGGCTTTTTCTCCTTGCCCGTATAAGCTCCCGCGTTTTCAACCATCGCTTTGGCGTCCTTAATCGAAATAAGTTCCTCAGCGGGGTCGGTGGGGTTAACCTCGGGGGTTGTGGGAGCTGCCGTTTCGACTTCAACCGCTGTCGCGGGCTGTGTAGTCGCGTCAACTGCGGCTTCCTGAGTCGGTTTAACGTTCGGTTTTGTCGGCTCAACTGTTACATCCTCAGCCTTTGTAGGCGCTTGAGTCGGTTCTATAACAACAGCCTGAGCGCTTGTCGTGCTTTCCGTAGCCTCCGCCGGAGCGGGATCTGTGGCAGCTTCTGAAGAAGCGGGCTCGGTGTTTGTAGGCTCTTGAGTAGGTTCTATAACAATAGCCTGAGTGCTTGTTGTCCCTTCCGCGGCCTCCGTCGGAACGGGGGCTGTGGTAGCTTCGGCTGAAGCGGGCTCAGTATTTTTGCTGTATGTAACGGTTTCTTCTTTGTCTCCGCTCGGTATGCCTGTTACAACGTTCTTATCGGGAGTGTAACCCTCAATAATCGGGGAATTAATCAGATAATTTTCCAAGCCGACTTTACAAGTCTCAACAGCGTCAGGAGCTGCCTGTCCGCCTCCCGCGTAAACGTAATGGACAGTGATCGTACAGTATTTTTCTTCCTCTACCTTAACGTTTGTCTCCTTGCCTTCCTCGGGGATAACGACGTCCACCAGATTGGAAAGTCCGCTCGAATCGTAGTCATAAAGCGCTACGGAAACCGTTTCGCCCGCCCTGGGCTTATCCTCTTTGGAATAATAAAGCGGGGTGAAAACCGCCTTGTGACCTTCTCCCTTATCGATTATATCGGCGTCAGGGTTTACAGTCCAGAGAGCCACGACCTTGTACCATTTTCCGTCCACCTTAAAGCCTTTAATGCCCATATCCTTGTTTTCGGCTTCTTCTTCCGTGTCGACAGCTTTCAGTACAAACACCTCGTTATTGGTGTGGTTGTCGGGATCGTCATACAACATCCATACAGCGGGGTAATTAGCCATTTCGTCCTGGGCGCTCGGATCGGGATTCTTGTCGTAATACACGACCTCTTTAATCTTGTGATTTGATTTCGGCGCTTCAACCGTTACCGCCGACGCGCTGAGAACCATACTTAAACACAGCATGATTGCCAGTGCTGCGGCAGTGATTTTTCTTAAAGCTTTCATAAAAACTCCTCCTTTATTTTTTTACGGGCGCGATACGCTCCCGATAAGTTTTAGTGAGAATGTAACTTACTGCTGTTCGTCCTGTTGTTTCGATTTGTTCATCAGCTCGTTGAGCTCATTCACCTGCTTTTTATAAACAAAGTACAGTATAAGCCATATTATAAAGAAACAAACAAGCTGAATTCCCGCCATAATAAGGACGCTTTTTATTCCGCTTGACCAACCGAGCAAAAGCGATATCGGAATAAAGGGCAGAATTATTATCGCGCAGTGCAACACCGTAGCCAGCGTCAAAGGTATTCTGTCCGCGTCATACAGTAAAGTTCCCGCAAAACAAAGCGCTCCGTAAACGCCCGAGAAAACGCTTTGGAGAATCATAGCGGCGACAGAATCGCCTCCCGCCATATCGAGAAGCTGTTTTGAGGCAAAGGATATTCCGTCCGTAGAGGAAGTGCCTGTGAGTATAGCTATCGCGTTTCCGATAACAACGCCTATTAAAAAGCCTATACCCGCGCGTTTAAAAATACTCGCTAACATAAATAGCCCTCCTCTCCTGAAAGACGTTCCTTTATAAGCGGAATGTATCGGCGGGACGCCCAGGTTTCCATTCCGTTATTAAACTCAATTCTGAGCGTACCTCCGATTGTAAAATCGTATTTACTAACCATTTTAAGATTTACAAGCTCAAAGCGCGACACTCTGAGGAAATTTTTCCCGAGCATATCCTCGATACTCTGGAGCGAAAGCTTAGCTCGGTAAAGACCTTTTTTCGTTGTTATGTTAACACTTTTTCCGTCCGAGGATACAAGAATGATATCCTCCTCATCAACGATACAGGAATGACCGTCTTTATCGAGCAGAGTAAGCTTTTCAGGCTCGCGGCGCGTCAGGCTTTCGATTATTTTTTTAACCTGAGCGTCCTCTTTGTCGGCTTTTATTACTATTTCTATATCCTTTCGCGTTTCATCCTTTTCAAAACGCACATAAAGCTTTTTCATACGGAACATTCCTCCCTCCTGAGCTTATTTGTCGCGGGGTGCGTACATTCGCCGTCGCGTAATATGAAATACCTGCAATCCCCGCAGGACGGTCTTGTATGGTCTGACAACTCGCACCACCGCTGATGTGCCCAGCCGTATTTTGTACGGCAGACTCTACATGCGAAAAGAGAACAGCTCCCGCGTATTATACTATCCTGTAATTCTCTGTTATTACGCACAAGCTCCGCTCCTTTCGCTTAACTATTTAGACCTTACAACAATTCAAAAACCAAGTCAATAGTTTGGGAATGAACGGTAGCAAAAACGGAACAAACGGTAATCCTTTTTGAGTTTTCACGCTTATAGCTTAGCCCTAGAAAAAAGACGCCTGTGATTGTTTTTCGATTCTTAACCCTATAGAAAAAGACGGCTCAAGCTTTTAATCTTGAGCCGCCTGTTATTTATTATACGGGGAAAATTAATCTTCTCTGTGGTCGAATACCCTCTTTGTCTTTTTCTCCGAACGCGGAAGCGTTCCTACGGGAACTACGGTAACCTTTGGAGTCACGCTCATTTTGGATTTAAATACGTTCTTTATGTTTTCGCCTGTTTTCTCAAAATTAACGCGTCCCTCGGCTTCAACGGTGAGGAGAATAACGTCGCGGTTTTTCTCCTTGTCGTGGGCGATATCTATTTTATACTCGCTCGAAACTCCGTCAACCGTGCCCAAAAGCTCCTCGACCTGGCTTGGGAACATATTTACGCCGTGCACCTTGAACATATCGTCGCTTCTGCCCTTGATAACGTCGAGTCTGGGATAACGGCTTTTGCAAGGACATTCCCCGGGGATGATTCTCGATAAATCGTGAGTACGGAATCTAAGAAGCGGAGCTCCCTCTTTCACGAGAGTTGTAATAACGATTTCGCCTTCCTCGCCGTCCTCAACGTTCTCGCCCGTTTCGGGGTCAATAATCTCTATATAGAGATAGTCGTCCCAGTAATGCATTCCCGTCTGCTTGTCGCAGTTCACGCCGATACCCGGGCCGTAAATCTCGGTAAGACCGTAGATATCGTAAAGCTCGATTCCGAGCTCATTCGCGATATACTCGCGCTTTTTATCGCTCCACCTCTCAGAGCCGATAACGCCTTTTTTAAGGCAGATTTTGTCTTTAAGTCCACGGCTGTTAATCTCCTCCGCGAGAAGCAGAGCGTAGCTCGAGGTAGCGCAGATTACGGTGGATTTTAAGTCCTGCATCATCTGAAGCTGTTTTTCTGTATTACCCGGGCCCATTGGAATAGCCATAGCGCCGAGCTTTTCACAGCCCGCCTGGAAGCCGATTCCCGCCGTCCACAAGCCGTAGCCGGGGGTAATCTGAATACGGTCGTCCTCGGTAATGCCCGCGACCTCGTAACATCTGGCGAACATAGACGCCCAGTCGTCAACGTCCTTAGCGGTATAAGGGATAATAACGGGCTTGCCCGTAGTACCCGACGAGGAATGAATACGCACGATTTCTTTGTCGGGTACAGCCTGAATTCCGAGGGGGTAAGCGTTTCTTAGCTCCGCCTTATCCACAAAGGGAAGCTTTTTAAAGTCCTCGACGGTCTTGACCTCGGTAATTCCCATTTCCTTATACATTTTCCCGAAGTAATTATCGGATTTTAAAATAGCCTGCAGTCTTTCGTTAACAAGCGCTAATTGTTTTTCACTTATTTGCATTGTTGTTTACTCCTATCTTATATCCTGCCTCAAAAGCAGCCAAATTCTTTTCTTTAAATCTTTCGGGTACGATTCTTACAATCTCGCCGCACAGGGTATCTTTGCTTAATCCGAGCTTCCCCGTACCGCACGCCGCGCCGAGCACGGCGACGTTGAAGAACTTAGACGAACCGAACGGCTTACACAACTCGTCGGAATTGACGACAAGGCAGCCGCACTTGGATTTCAAAAACTCTATCTCGGCTTTTCCGTCGTAATCCGCTCCGCCAGCAAGCGAGGTCGGTTTAACGGGTACGCAATTCACGATAACGAAACCGTCCTTTTTAAGATACTTCAGGTTTCGCACCGCCTCGGACGGCTCAAAGGCAATCAGCAAGTCCGCCCCGCCTACGGGAATAAGGGGCGAAAACGCGTCCTCCCCCACTCTCACGTGGCTTGTAACGGGACCGCCTCTTTGCGCCATTCCGATAGTTTCCGCGGAATGTACCGCGCTGCCCTCGTTCATAGCGGACGAGGCTATTATCTTAGAGGCGAGTACTGTTCCCTGACCGCCGACTCCGCATATCATAATATCCTTTTTCATCCTCAAACGCCTCCTATCGAGCCGACAGGGCAAAGCTTTGAGCAAAGCCCGCAGCCTGTACAAAGATTTTCGTCGATAACAATCTTTCCGCCGCTGACAGAAAGCGCGGGACAGCCGATTTCTTTTATACAGCGCATACAGCCGATACATTTTCCGCTGTCGACTTTCATCTTTTTGTCCGATTTCACGAGCGCCACGCAGGGCGATTTAAAGATAATCGCTTTGACGCCTTTTATCTCGGCGCACTTTTTAACCGCTTCTACAGATGCGTCTAAATCGAGCGGATCTACGGTAATAACCTTTTTCACGCCAATCGCGAGGAGCGTTTTTTCTATACTTATTTTCTCGACAGGCGTCGCCATAAGGTTTCTGCCCGTTCCCGGGTGAGGCTGGTGGCCTGTCATAGCCGTGGTGGAATTGTCCAGAACGCAGACTATCATATCCGCGGCGTTATATACGGCGTTCACAACGCCTGTGATACCCGAGGCGAAGAACGTGGAATCGCCCGTAAATGATATAGCCACGGCTTCCTTGTCCATATGGTTAAAGCCCTGAGCCATTGTAATACCCGCTCCCATACAAAGGCAGGTATCGACCATATCGAGGGGCATCGCGTTTCCGAGCGTATAACAGCCGATATCACCGCAGAAGTACGCTTTTTTGCCTTTCATCGCCTTTTTTACCGCGTAGAACGAGGCGCGGTGAGGACAGCCCGCGCATAACACGGGAGGTCTTGGGGGAGGCTCGGGAGCGTCAGAAAGATTTACGCAGTTTTCAGCTTCCTCTATTTTGAGGAAACGGCCTATTATACGTCTCGCGCTGTCGGTATCGTTTTCTCCGCTCGCGGGCACATCACCCGTGAGCTTTCCGCGAACCTCAATATCCAAATGGTGTTTTCCCGCAAGCTTCAACAAGCTTTCCTCAATATAGGGGCTAAGCTCCTCAAAGCAGAGTATCTCTTTCACGCCCTCGAGCGCCTTCAAAAGAAAGCTTTCGGGCAATGGATAAGGCGTTCCCACCTTAATCAGCTTGATTTCGGGATAGTCCTTTAGAAACTCTCGTGCGTAGGCGTAGCTTACGCCTGTCGCGATTACCGCCTTTTCGGAGTTTCCCGCCGCGGTATTGAAGCGGTACGAGGAAAAATCCTCGCCGATTTCGATATTTCTTTTTTCTATCATAGCGTGGTTAATAAAGGACAATCTTGGGAAGATAACCCATTTTTTCGAGTCCTTTACAAAGCCCTCGTATTCCTTCGCCTTAAAGCTGTCCCGCGCTTCAATGGAAGCGTAGGCGTGGTCAACTCTGGTTGTGGGGCGGAGTATTACGGGCGTTTTATATTTTTCGGAGTATTCAAAAGCGTCCCGCGCCATTTCGAACGCCTCCTCGGGAGAGGAAGGATCGAAAACGGGAATTCTCGCGAACTCGGCAAAACGTCTTGTGTCCTGCTCTGTCTGGGAGGAAATAGGCCCCGGGTCGTCAGCCGATACCACGACCATTCCGCCCTTAACGCCGACATAAGCGAGACTCATAAGCGGGTCGGACGCTACGTTAAGCCCCACCTGCTTCATTGTTACCATAGCTCTGGCGCCGCTGTATGCCGCCGCCGCGGCGACCTCCATAGCGGCCTTTTCGTTTACCGACCATTCGAGATATGTACCCTCGTGGGGATATTTGGCGACCGTTTCTATAATCTCCGACGACGGCGTACCCGGATAACCCGAAACGAGGTTAACCCCGGCGGACAACGCGCCTAAAGCGATAGCTCCGTTGCCCATTACGTATTTTTTACTCATTTTATCATCCTCTTATTTTTAATGCTTTTTCATTATATCATAAAAATTCAGACATTTCCACTCTAAAAAAAGAAAGCGCGCAACTGAGCAAGCAACACAAAAAACGGAGGCGTTTTACCGCCTCCGCAAATAACTATTTAAGCTTTATTTTTACCGTTTTAAAAACCGTTTTCGGTTTGTATTCAAAATTACCGTCCGCCGTTATTTTCGCTTTTATTTTATAAGTTCCCTTTTTAAGCTTCAATTTTTTCAGCTTAATTACGCCCTTAGCGCTGATTTTCGCTTTTTTGAAAAGCTTGGCGCTCGAGCCCTTCTTTATAAGCGTAATACTTACCCTGCCCACGGCGTTTTTTATTGTAAACGCCTTAAAGGAAATAGCTTTCTTTTTCAGAGCTTTCGCTTTTATTTCTTTGTTTTTGACCGTTACGGCGATAAGGTTTTTCGCCTTAGAGCTCTCTACCCTGACCGCGACAAGCTCGGCGGCGTTTCCGTTAACGACGGCTATATAAGTCACGCCCTCGGAAATTCCCTCGACCTCGCCGTTTTCGTCCACAGACGCTATATCGCTGTTCGAGGACTCAAAGCGAGTCGAGCCGCCTGAGTTTATGACCGAAAGATTTATCTTCTTTTTTTGTCCCTTCTTAAGCTCGATAAAGTCGCTTTCGAGGTTAATAACCGTATCTACTCCCGCGGGATTGGAATTTAGCTCAACAAATTTCAGATTATACTTTTTGGCGTATTCCTCCGCGGACGAACCCGAAAAGCCGATGATTCTGAGTAAAGAACTCGGCTCGGAAAATCTTAGCATACTCGTTTCCGTGAAGCCTATAGAGTGAGGGCCTATATCGGCGTTGTTGTTAAGAATGGTTATTGTTTCAAGAGAGGTACATTCGTTAAACGCGCAGTTATTTATTTTTCTGACCGTAGCGGGAATCCGCACGGACTTAAGCGAGGTGCAACCCGAAAACTGATATTTCGCGATCGTTTTCAGCCCGGAGCCTATTTTAAGCTTTGTAAGCGAGCGGCAGTCCGAAAACGAGCTCTCATAGCAGTCGGTAACGCTGTCGGGAATTTCTACGGTTTTTATCGACTCGCAATAGAAAAACGCTTCAATTCCTATAGTTTTCAATTTTTTCGGCAGGCTTATTTCCGAAAGCTTTTTACACCGCTCAAACGCGTGGGACTCGATCGTTTCCAGACTCTCGGGCAGCTCTACGCTTTTGAGCGAGTCGCAGTAAGAGAACGCTTCCTTTTTCACAGTCCTTACGCCCTCGGGGATCACCACGCTCTCAAGCTTTTTACAGCCGTTAAAGCAGTTTTTTCCGATATCGGTCACTCCCTCGGGTATTATTACGCTTTTCAGCTTGTTGCAATTGAAGAAAGCTTTTTCACCGATCGAGTCAGCCTTTGAGCAAAGCTTAACGCTTTCAAGCGACGAACACTCTCTGAACAGCTCGCTTGAAACAGTCTTAACGCTGTCGGGAATCGAGGCGGTTTTAAGCTTTTCGCACTCAGCGAACACTCCGCTTCCTAATGCTGTTATTCTTTCGGGTATATCCGCTTTTTCTATAGAAGTTCCTCTGAACGCGTCATCCCAAATTTTGGTAACGGTATCGGGAATAACAAGCTTGTCGATAAGCGGGCATTTATAATATAAGCCGCACGGCAGCTCGGTTATACCCTTCGGGAGCGTTATGCTTTTTAGCCTGTTACATTCCCCAAAGACGTTTCCGCCTATTTCCTTAACGCTGTCGGGAATTATTATATTTTCCAGAGAATCGCAGTTACGAAACGCCGTAGAGCCTATACTTTCGAGTCCGTCGTTTAGCTTAAGCTTTTTAAGCGATCCGCAGCCGTTAAACGCGTTGTATCCGATCGATTTCACCGTGGAGGGAAGCTCGATCGTTTCGATATTAACACAATCGTAAAACGCGTTATCGCCGATTTCCTCCAGATTTTCGGGGATATTTATCTCTTTAAGAAAGGAACAGGACTCAAACAGATCCTCGCTTATGACTTTAAGCTTTTTCGGAAGATTGATTTTTTCTATATCGCAAACCCTGAACGCGCCCTGTCCGATTTCAGATAAGGTTTCGGGAAGCTTGATTTCACCATTCAAGTGCATATCGCACGCGAAAGCGATACGCCCGAGCTTTTCGAGGTTTTTGCTCATTTTTACCTTCGCTAGCTCACCGCAGCTTTCAAACGCCCCCTCGTCGATTTGTGTGACGGTATCGGGAATCTCGACCTGTACTATGCTGTGAACATGCGAAAAAGCGTATCTGCCGATTTTTGTTATAGGCATTTCGTTTATTTTTTCGGGAATAACGACACTCTCTTGTGAGCCGCTGTATTTCGTGATATTTACCTCGCCGTTTTCGACGGTATAGTTATAATCTCCGTATACTCCGTCCTCTGCGAAGGCTGAGGGTATACCGCTTAAAATCAGCAGACAGACTACCGATATCGAGATTAGCTTTTTTATCGTTTTCATATTGCCTCCTATTCTACAATAACAATAACCTTAGCGCTTGCCGAATTGTTTGTCACCGTTATTGAAGCCGTTCCTTTTTTCAGCGCTTTTATAACGCCCTTCTTGCTAACGCTCGCGACGGTCTTGTCCGAGCTCTTAAAGGTCGTATCTCCGACGGGATTTTCAACGCTGTACTCGAGCTTGTATTTTTCGCCGACCTTAAGCGTTTTGATATGGCTGAACAGAGTGACAAGTGTTTCGGATCTGTTCGCGCCGACATTCTCAAATTTAAAGCCGTTGTTTTCGGCGTAGACATAAGCGGAAGAATCTCTGTAGCCCTTTATCGTAAAGCCGCTCACCTTATTTTCCGCGCCGTAATAGCCCAGACAAA
>CADBSD010000104.1 GCA_902797225.1 uncultured Ruminococcus sp.
AATCTGATCGTTCTCTACCTTGTACTGCTTTCCGCCTGTTTGAATAACTGCGTACATATTAGTACCATCCTTTATTTAGACTCGCTACCATCGGGTGTTTTCAAAAGAAAATCTTATTACCCGCAGTAAGCGGCTTATATACTATAACACAAAGCCCATACCTTGTCAATATTTTTTAATCGTAAATTTTATTCTGTAATTTTGCTGCCTTAAGCGTGTTTTTCATAAGCGTCGCGATAGTCATAGGACCTACTCCGCCCGGTACTGGAGTTATGTAGGAACACTTATCCTTAACGTTTTCAAAATCAACGTCGCCGCAGAGTTTACCGTTCTCATCCCTGTCCATACCTACGTCGATTACAACAGCGCCGTCCTTTACCATATCGGCGGTCACAAACTTCGGCTTGCCGACAGCGGCAACGAGTATATCCGCCTGTGAGGTTATCTCCTTAAGGTTTTTGGTACGGCTGTGACATATAGTAACCGTTCCGTTTTCGTGAAGCAGAAGCATAGCCATAGGCTTGCCTACTATATTGCTTCGACCGATCACTACACAGTTTTTGCCATCCACGCTTATGTCGTAAGCGTGGAGCATTTCCATAATTCCCGCGGGTGTACAAGGCAGAAAATCGTAATCGCCTATCATAATTCTTCCGACATTCTGCTTATGGAAAGCGTCTACATCTTTAAGCGGGCTTATCGCCTCGATAACCGCGTTATCGTCGAGCCCCTCCGGAAGCGGGAGCTGACATAAAATGCCGTTTATATCCTCTCGCTCGTTTAACTGCTCAACCAAATCGAGAAGCTCTTTCTGGGAAGTAGTCGCGGGTAAGGCGAACTCCTCGGATCTAAAGCCGACATACTCGCAGGCTTTCTTTTTATTATTCACATAAACTCTGGAAGCGGGATCGTCACCTACGAGAATAACGGCTAACCCGGGGGTTATACCCTTGGCTTTTAGCTCAGCCGTTTCATTTTTTACTTGCTCTTTTACCGTACTTGAAACTTTTTTTCCGTCTATAATTATCATAAAAACTATCCTTTCTGTTTCTGTTCACAATCAGTAGAATTATTCCCGCGATTAATATTAACGCCGATAAAATCTGGGATACTCTTAAATCGTTTCCGAATAAGGTAAACGGCAGATACAAACTGTCGGTTCTCAGCCCCTCTACAATCATTCTCTCAAAGCCGTACCACACGAGATACCAGTAAAACACCTGTCCCGCGTATTGCTGGAACTTTTTGCTGAGAAAATGGAGAAGCACAAATCCGAGCAGACACCAAAGGCTCTCGTACAAAAAGCAGGGATGAACTCCTTTCATAGCGGTATTCTCGCTTATCATACGCCATGGAAGGTCAGTAACCGTTCCAAACGCCTCCTGGTTAAAGAAATTACCCCAGCGTCCTATTCCCTGTCCTATCAGGAATCCTAAAACGGAAATATCGAGTATCGGAAATATTTTTATTTTCAGTATCTTAGCGGTAATACATCCGCCCAGAAACGCTCCGATTATTCCGCCGTATATCGCCAGCCCGCCGTTGTTTATCATAATTATTTCATTAGGATGAGCTACGTAATAATCAAGCTTAAACAACACGTAATACGCTCTCGCGCCGATTATACCCGTTACTATGCCTACAAGCACACAGTCAAAAAGCTTGTTCCTGTCAACATTAAAACGCGCGGCGGAAAAATAAGCGTAAATCAGGGCGAGTACAAGCCCCGAAGCGATTATAATACCGTACCAGTGAATTTTAAAAGAACCGACAGAGAAAGCTATCGGGCTGATATCAAAATTCAACCCGAACCCCGGGAAAGAAACATTATACATAGGTTTACTCCTTAACTGGAAGAATTACCGAAAGAGTTGTGTTATCGGTATCGAACATTTTCTTTAATCTGTTGTTCACGTCGTCCGAGGTACAGCCCGCGACGTCGTCTATAAACCCGAAAATATCGGTATCGTTAAAATGAGCGTCCACAAGCGCGTTTGAAATAGCCTCAACATTATTCAGAGAAGATAACAAATCACCGTATACCTCGCGTTTTGCTATTTCAAAATCGTCGGGACTGATACCGTTTTGCTTCAGATTTTCTATATAGTCCTTTATCATTTCTCCCGCTTCTTTAGGAGAACGGGATTCACCGCTGAAAATAACGGAATTATAGCCCTCGCCGTCAAAATACTCAGCGTCAAAGGTCTGGTTTATAAGCTCTGCCTTGTCGAGCTTGTTATAAAGCTCAAACGACGGAGAGGTAAGAACTGTCATAATTATATCGATTTCAGCAGTTTCTTTTTGGGAAACCTTGTGGCTTTTTCCCTTATAGCCGAAGTTAAACAGCGGAACGGAAATGGGGAAGCTCTGCTCCACGTAATGAGAGCATACCTCGTACGGCTCGTTCTCAAAGTAATTCTCTATGGTATGCTTTTCACATTTTTTAAGCTTTTTATCAGCGGTCTTGAGAATATCCTCAACCGATAAATCTCCGCTTACGCAAAGCACCATATTATTGAGATTATAAAATGTATAGTAGCAATCGTACAAAAGCTCGGGAGTAATCTCGGCGATAGACTCAACCGTACCCGCGATATCTATCTGTACGGGGTGGGATTTATACATATTTTTCAGCAGGTTAAACATTACAACCCACTCGGCGGAATCGTCGTACATACGGATTTCCTGACCGATTATTCCCTGCTCCTTAGCGACGGTTTCCTCCGTAAAATACGGACTCTGTACAAAATCAAGCAGTATCTCGAAGCTCTCGTCAAAATTCTCGGTACAGCTGAACAGGTAACAGGTTTTGTTAAAGGACGTATACGCGTTGGCGTTTGCTCCTGTTTTAGCGTACTTAACAAACGCGTCGCCGTCCTCGCACTCAAACATCTTATGCTCGAGATAGTGCGCGATACCGTCGGGAACTTTTTTCACCTCTCCGCCGTCGAGCGAAAAAGCGTTGTTTATACTTCCGTATCTTGTACCGAAAATCGCGTACTTAGAGTTGTAGTCACGCTTGGGATAAAGATAAATCGTAAGACCTGAGTCGTGTTCTATTTTATAATACATATCGCCTGTACGGGCGGATTTTATTTCACTTACCTTACTCATTTATTCACCTGCTTTAAGAACAAATATTGTGTCGAGCATAAGCTTTTTCGCGGCGTTTACGATTTCTTCCTTAGTAACCGCGTTAATCTTTTCGCAAGCCTGCTCGGGAGTATCAACCTCGGCGTCCATAACCTGAGAGCTGTACCAGCTTGAAAGCCCTGTTACGGTATCGGTAACGCCTAAAGTACTGTTTATAATCGCGAGCTTGGCGGAGTTAATCTCAAAATCAGAGATATTACCGTTTTTCATGTCCTCAACTTCTGCTAAAATAGCCTCTTTAGCGGCTTCTATATTAGCCGTTTCGACGCCCGACTCTATAACCATAATTCCTTTAAGGCGCTGATAACGCGCCATACAATAATAACAAAGGCTCTTTTTCTCGCGGACATTATTAAACAGCTTTGAGGAAGCCGTTCCGCCGAGAATAACCGACATCAATCTCGTCGCGACGGTTTCAGGCTCGGGCTCGGCGCAGGCGGTTCTGAAACCTATCTCCAGCTTGGACTGAGCGACATCCATTTTCTCTGTCACGTTCTTTTCTTCGAAAACGGTATATACGACATCTGTAGAAAGGTCAACCGCGTCGCGGTTTATTTCTTTAAAGGAATTTTTTATAACCTCAGCGGCGTTTTCGGGATTGCTCTCTCCTACAAAAGTAATTTCAAAATGAGCTGTTTTAAGCATATTCTGCCACGCCTTGAATAAGTCCTCAGTCGTCACTGCCTCAATCTGCTCTCTTGTACCGCACCATTTTATACCGTAAACCTCGTCGGCACACATAGTTTCAATCAAACGCTGAGAGGCGTAGACGCGCTTATCGTTGAATTCGGAATCAAGCATATCGAGAATCTGGCGTTTTTCCTGGAGCATATCGCCCTCGTCGAACTTACCGTTCTCGACCTTTGGATTAAAAAGCACCTCGCACAATAGCTGTGAAAGCTCTGCTGAGATATTTTCATTATTAATAGCGTATTTATCCGCAAGCCCGCCGATATCAATTTTCAGGCACTGCATATCGCTCATTTTCGACACCGAGCCGTTGACCTCAGCGCCGTAAAGCGAGCCGAGCTTTCTCGACATCTTAACCATATCGGGGTATTTTTTACAGCACCTCACGAGAACATAACACAAAAGCGCGTTAACGGACGCTGTGTCCTCGGATAAGGGCAGAAAAATATTAGTTAAAAGCTTCATGGTTTTGAAGCGGTTATCGTAAATACTGTTAAAAACCACGCCGTCGGCGAGTTCGATTTGTTTGATAGGATTCAAAAAATCAGCTCCTTTAATACATACAGTAGTTAGTATAACACAAAAAGTATAATTATAAAAGACTTTATTTACAAAATGCTGAAACTTTGTTAAAATCATAACGAGGTGATAAAATGAGCTTACCAACCGACAGAATGATGCTTTTATCGGTAATCAACACGAAGCTGAGGGATTATTATAAAAATCTCGACGAGCTGTGCGATGACTTAAACGAAGATAAAAACGAGATTATAAACAAGCTGAAAGAGATTGATTACAGCTATGACGAAAAGCTTAACAGATTCGTATAGAAAAAGCAGCCAACTACTGACTGCTTTTTTGTCGTTATATCAACATATTGTACTATCAGACGGATCTTTGCCGTCATAAACGCTCGGCTTCGAGCCCCGTTATTTAATCTCTCACAAAAGGGGCTGTCGCAAAATGAAGCGGCAGCCTCTTTTGGTGGAGATAACGTACTGTCATCTTTGTAAAACTTTTTCCTCGCTTGTTGGGACGTGTAGCGGTACTTTGCCGTTCATAAACGCTCCTCGCTAAAAACGCTCCACTGGAGCGTTTTCTTTACGCTCGGCTTCGAGCCCCGTTATTTAATCTCTCACAAAAAGAAAAACGCCTTTTCGGCGTTTTCCTTTTTGGTGGAGATAACGGGGCTCGAACCCGTGACCTCTTGACTGCCAGTCAAGCACTCTCCCAGCTGAGCTATACCCCCTAGACAATT
>CADBSD010000105.1 GCA_902797225.1 uncultured Ruminococcus sp.
GAAGGGCACGGCAAAAATCAAGGCTATTGTAAAGTACAAATTCAAAAAGCGTAATTATACGAAAAAGCTGACGCTTAAGGTAAAGGTCAAGCACGAAAAAGGCTTGATAGGAGAGCCCGCGTCGGAAGCTCCCGAAACGACCGCTCCCGTGACCGCCGAGCCCTCTGAGCCCGAGGCGACGACCGAGCCTTCAGCTCCCGTGGATGATACTCAAGCCGCGACACAAGAGCCCGCTCCCACGGACGGAAAAGAAACGACTCCGCCCGAAACCGCGGAAGATACTCAAAGCGTTACCGAGCAGGAGCCCACTGTTTTTACCGAGCCCGAAACCACAAAGCCCGCTGACGTAACCGAGCCCGAAAGCGAAACGACTGCCGCGACAGTTCCCGCTACGGAGGAGGTCACAAAGAGCTACGACGAAATCATAGCCCGCTCGACTCCTCTGGCGACAGCTCCCGCGCTCAGCGGAAATACAGCGTCGAATATTAACGACGAGGATTATATTAAAAAGCTTTCCGCGTTCTCAAACAGACTCTACGAAATGTCAGCCGAGGGAAACGACTCGAACTATACAATGTCCCCGATTTCCGTTTATATGGCGCTTTCGCTCCTTTATTATTCGGGTGACGATGACGTAAAGGCGGATATCGAAAAGGCGACGGGAATGACCGCCGACGATATAAAAAAGACAGGCGCGCTTTTTAAGAGTCTTTTGAACGAACAGACGTACAACGGTAAAATCGTTACCAAGCTCAGCCTTACAAATTCAATCTGGTGTGACGAGGGCGAAGAATTTAACGCCGACGCGCTTAAAAAACTCGCCGAAACTCTCTACTGCGACGCCTACAAAACGCCGTTCTCTACGGATAACGCCGCGGCCAACAAAGCGGTAAGAGAATATATAAAGAAAAATACGAACGGTAAAATCGACCAGGATTTCGCTCTTACTCCCGACACCTTCTTCGCACTTATCAACACGCTTTATTTCAAGGATATCTGGAGCGTCGAAAAAGAAATGACTGTTTTTAAAAAGGATTTCATTACTTCAAACGGCAAGAAGAACGTCGATTTTATTAAGGGAGAGTATCACGAAGGACAGGTTCAGGAGAATAAGCTTTGTGAGTACTTCTACACCACAACAAACGCGGGTTATAAGGTTAAGTTCATTCTGCCCAAGGAGGGCTGTACCCTTAAACAGGCTATGAGCGCCGATAATCTCAACGCCGTTAACGCTGAAAAGGACTTCGGCGCTGTCGACGAAAAAAACAACGAGCATTATACAAGATGCGTGTTCCCGATGTTCAAAATAACGAGCGACACTCCGCTCAAGGACATATTCGAGAGCAACAAGCTTTTGGAACACGCTTTCTTAAGCTTCAGCTCAGACCTCACCGACAAGAAGCTGTTCGTTTCCGATATCAAGCATAAAAGTGTAGTTGAGGTAAACAAGGAAGGTATAGAGGGCGCCGCTGTTACGATTATCTGCCTTGAAAAAGCTTCTATGCCGATTCAAACCCAGCAATACCACACCTTTACCCTCAACAGAAGCTTCGGCTTTATTATAACAGACCCGTCCGACGTAGTTCTCTTTACGGGACAGGTGACAGAACCGTAATTCACTTAAAGGTAAATACAAAAAGTAAGGTCGGGCACGCCCGACCTTTTTTGTGTTCGTATTTAATTTTCAAACTGGCTGTTGTAGAGCTGAGCGTAGAAGCCGTCTTTGTCGAGCAGCTGTGTATGTGTACCCTGCTCCACAATATCGCCGTCCTTCATAACGAGGATTAAATCCGCGTCCTTGATTGTCGAAAGCCTGTGGGCGATAATGAAGCTCGTTCTGCCCTTCATCAGATTGTTCATACCGCGCTGTATTCTCGATTCCGTCCTCGTGTCTACCGAGGAGGTCGCCTCGTCTAAAATCATAATCGGCGTGTCGGCGAGAATAGCTCTCGCGATAGTGAGGAGCTGTTTTTGTCCCTGGCTTACGTTGTCGGCGTCCTCGTTGAGCACCATATTGTAGCCGTGGGGGAGAGTGCGGATAAATCTGTCGGCGTGAGCCGATTTCGCGGCGGCAATAACCTCCTCGTCCGTCGCGTCAAGCCTGCCGTAGCGGATGTTTTCCATAATCGTGCCGTTGAAAAGCCACGTGTCCTGCAGTACCATAGCCAGCGAGTTTCTTAGCTCTCTGCGGTTAAATTCCTTTACGTTGTGTCCGTCTATTTTAACAGCGCCGCTGTTTACGTCGTAAAAACGCATAAGAAGCTTGATTATCGTCGTTTTGCCCGCGCCTGTCGGGCCGACTATCGCGATACGCTGACCGCGTTTGATTTTAGCGGAGAAATCCTTAATAATAATTTTGTCCTCGTTGTAGCCGAAGCGGACGTGCTCAAATTCCACGTCGCCCTTAATGCTTGAAGCGTCAGCGGGGTTTTCTATCGTGAGAACTTCCTCCTCCTCGTCGAGAAACTCAAAAACTCTCTCAGCGGCGGCGGTCATACTCTGAATCTGGTTTATAACCTGTGAAAGCTGTTGTATAGGCTGGGTAAAGTTCCTTACATACTGGATAAACGCCTGGATATCGCCGATAAGGATTACGCCGTTTATCGCCAGCATAGCGCCCGAAATCGCGACGGCGACGTAGCCCAAGTTGCCCACAAACATCATAAGAGGCATCATCATACCCGATAAAAACTGGGACTTCCACGCGCTTTTGTAGAGCTTCTCGTTAGTCCTTTCGAAGTCGTCGAGCGTTTCTTTCTCCTTGTTGAACGCCTTGATAATAAGGTGTCCGCTGTAAGTTTCCTCGACTGTGCCGTTTATCTCGCCGAGGAATTTCTGCTGGTCGCGGAAGTGCTTCTGGGAAAGCTTGACGATAAAACCGATAAGTATAATCGAAATCGGCAGTATCGCTACGGAAATCGCGGTCATAATCGGCGAAATCAAAAGCATCATAACAAGCGTGCCGAGTACCGTGCAAGTTGAGGTGATAACCTGAGTTACGCTCTGGTTTAAGCCCATTCCGAAGGTGTCCACGTCGTTTGTGATACGCGAAAGCACCTCGCCGTAGGTACGGCTTTCGAAGTATTTAAGAGGCATACGGTTTATTTTTTCGGAGATATCGCGCCTCATTTTATAACAGATTTTCTGGGTTATTCCCGTCATAAGCCAGCCCTGAATAAACATAAACGCCGCGCTTATTATATATAGTATCAAAGCGACGAGCAATATCGAGCCAACTGTACCCATATCTATTGTGCCCTTGCCCTGAATCTGGAGCATAAGCCCGCCCGCGAGTACGGAAGTCGCGTTACCGAGCACCTTAGGGCCGATAACGGAGAAAATCGTCGAGGCGGCGGCGCAGAACATTACGAAGATAATCGCCGCCTTGAAGCGTCCGATATACTTTAACAGAGCTTTTACAGTGCCCTTGAAGTCCTTTGCCTTTTCGGTCGGAGCCATTTTTCCGCCCGCTCTGCCGTGAGGAGGTCGTTTTCTCATTTCAGCCATATCACTCGACCTCCTTTTTGATTCCGAGCTCACTCTCGGAGAGCTGGGATTTCGCTATTTCAAGATAGGCGGGACAGCTTTCAAGCAGTTTTTGGTGAGTTCCTATTCCCGCGATTTTACCCTCGTCGAGCACAATTATCTGCTCGGCGTTCATAATTGTTGAGATACGCTGAGCTACGATAATAACAGTGCTTTCCTTTGTGCTTTCAGAGAGAGCTTTCCGAAGCTCCTTGTCGGTTTTCATATCGAGAGCCGAGAAGCTGTCGTCAAATATATAAATTTTCGGATTCTTAACTATCGCGCGCGCTATGGATAGGCGCTGTTTCTGACCGCCCGACACGTTGGTTCCGCCCTGGGAAATCTCGCTGTTAAGACCGTCCCTTTTGCTTTCTATAAACTCGCTCGCCTGAGCGGTATCCGAAGCCTTTTTCAGCTGATTATCCGACGCGTTTCGGTTGCCGAAGCGCAGGTTTGTGGCGATTGTTCCGCTGAAAAGAATGCCCTTTTGAGGAACATAGCCGATGTTTTCCCGAAGCGAGCTCATTGTTATGGTTCTTATGTCCTTTCCGTAAATGTCGATTTCGCCCTCGGTCACGTCGTACAGGCGCGGGATAAGGTTTACGAGCGTCGATTTACCGCTTCCCGTCGCGCCGATAATCGCGGTGGTTTCGCCCGCGTTCGCCGTAAAGCTTATGTTGCTGATTACGTTTTCGTCGGCGTTTGGATATTTGAAGCTTACGTTTTTAAACTCTACCGTCGGTGTTTCACCCTTTAGCTCAACGGCGTTTTCGCGGTCGGTAATCGAGGAGCTTGTTTTAATGACCTCGTCGATTCTGCCCGCGGCAATAGCGGCTCTCGGCAGGAAAATCGACATTATCGTGAGCATTAAGAAGCTGATAATAATCTGCATAGAATAGCTGATAAACGCCGTCATCTCGCCTACCTGCATATTCCCGTCGCTTATATGCCCCGAGGCTACCCACACGATAAGCACGGAAACAAAGTTCATCAGCACCATCATCAGCGGCATCATAAAGGTCATAACGCGGTTTGTGAAAAGCATGGTTTTCGTGAGCGCCTTATTAGCCTCGTCGAAGCGTTCCTCCTCGCGCTTTTCCCGTCCGAACGCTCTGATTACGGAAACGCCCGTGAGGATTTCTCTGGATACGAGGTTTACCCTGTCGATAAGCTTTTGCATAAGCTTGAATTTCGGCATAGCGATAATCATCAAAAGCAGTACGGTCGCCATTATTACGCCGACCGCGAGGGCAATTATCCACCACATACTCGCGCCCGTTCCGATAACCTTTATTACGCCTCCGACTCCGATAATCGGAGCGTAAAGCACCATTCTGAGAAGCAGGACAGATACCATTTGTACCTGCTGGATATCGTTGGTGGTTCTTGTAATAAGCGAGGCGGTTGAGAATTTGTCGATTTCCGCGTTCGAGAATCCTATTACGTTTTTAAACACACCGCTTCGAAGCGACATACCTATTCTTGAGCCGACAACCGCGGCTAAAAGCCCAGCGAGTATTGCGGCGGCGGAAAGTATAAGCGAGATAATAAACATCTTGAAGCCCGCAAGCCACAGGTAATCGGTCTGGATTTTGTCTACGTCCACTCCCGCTTTTTCGTCGCATTTAACGGCGAAGGCTACGCCCGAGTTTTTCAGCGTGTCGCTTCCGAGAGCCGAAAGCTGTTTCTCGAGAACAGAGCGCAGTTTAAGCAGGTCGTTTTGAGTAATTTTTACGCTTAGAGCTTTCTTATAATCAACGGCAGCGGCTCCGCCTGTTTCGGATGTTTTCGCGGGGATATAATCGAAGCCTTTTTGAAGCTTCTTAAAAATCGGACGAGCGTCGAGGTATTCGGTTGTAACTTTTTTGCCGTTTTCGTCCGTACTTGTTTTTTTAGAGGTTTTGATTTTAATGTCTAAAAGCTGTTCAAGGTTATTTAGAGTCAGTTCTTTTCCGTTTGTTTTTTCCGACAGCGTTTTAAGAAAGCTGTCGACTGACACCGACGACATATTGTAATCGAGCACAATGGGGATAAGAAGCTCGCTGTCGAGCTTTACGAGCTTTTTTTCGTCGTTTACGACGCGGCCGTAATTCCTATAAGAGGAAGTAAAAAGCTTTCGCTCCGAGCTTTCCATAAACATCTGAGCGTATTCGTACTCGTCCGCGGTTATTTTTTCAGGCAGAATATGGCTTACGCCCTTGTTCTGGATTCCCGTATCTATAATATCCGAGGTGTACTGCGGCAGCAGAAGGTCGCAGTTAGCCTGAATAACCAGCAAAATAATGATTACCAGCACTGATTTCCAGTGCGGTAAAAAGTTTTTGAATATTTTCATATTATCCTCCGAAAACGCGGTAACAATCTGTCTACCACAAATCGTACACTTAAAAATTTTTAATGTCAAGCAATTTTTAAAATGAATAGGACTCGAAAAGCCCGAGCGTCATTTCGGACGTTTTTTCTACGAGAGTTTCGCTTTTTATTGTAGAGTTTCTTACGAAGGTTCTATACGAGCCCTGTATCGTAAAAGTGAGCAAAAGGTTGTTGTCGATATTGTTTCTGAGGCTCGGGTAGTTTGAGAACAGATACGCCTTCAGGCTTTCTTCGAGGTTGTCTACGAAATGGTTGTTTTCCTGTCCCGAGAACAGAACCCGTATCTCATACGAGCGGTTCAGAATAACCATGCTCAAGGTCTGGAAGAACAGCTTGAAATTAGCCTTCGAGTTTATAGGGTTGATGTTTTTAACCTCGCTTATTATGTTGTCGATAAGCTCATTTTCGAGCCTGTCCGACAAATCAAATATATCGCGGTAGTGGAGATAGAACGTCGCTTTGTTAATCATCGCCATTTCGCTGAGCTCTTTTACGCTTATTTTTTCGAGATTTTTCTTTTTCCTGAGCTCAAAAAACGCCTCTTTTATGCTTTTTGTGGTCTTTTTTACTCTTAAATCCATAACGCTTTCCTCTTTTAATAGACACTTTTAGTATTATAGTAGCATAAACAACTGATTTAATCAAGTGACTATAGAAAAATATATAAAAATATTATATAATTTTTGTATAAATATAGTAAAATGCACTAGCTGTCGAAGACCTTGCGTTTGTGCAGTCTATTATATTCAAATTTCAAATCAGAAATGAGGCTTGGTTATGGAAATTGATTACAATATGAGAAAACTTTTTAACGAAGAATATCTCACACAGGTTGCATATATGTACAACAATATGCCGCGTGGACTTTTGGGACCGCATTTCACGGAATACGGTCTTAGAATCGCGGTTTATCTGCCGCAGTGCAATTCTGTAGAATTTGTTAACAAGGACAACGGTGAAATCCACCGCGCGTTCCTGGTGCACGAAAAAGGTATTTTCGCGGCTAACGTGCACACCGACAGAGTTTTCAACTACTACTATCGCGCCTGGGACGAGGAGGGCAACTACTACGAGAACGAAGACAGTAACTTCTTCCCCGTTCAGTTCAGCGAGGTTGACGGTTATCTGTTTGGTCAGGGTACTCACTACAACCTATATGATAAGCTCGGCGCCCACAAGAAAACCATAAACGGCGTTGAGGGCGTGCTCTTCAACGTATGGGCACCCAACGCTCAGAGAGTTTCCGTAATCGGTAACTTCAATAACTGGGACCCCGCTATGCATATGATGAGTAAGGTAAGCCAGGTAGGCGTACACGAAATCTTTATTCCGCGTATCTCCGAGAACGAGATGTACAAGTTCCAGGTTAAGACTGTTGACGGCTTCTGCGTAGACAAGACCGACCCGTTCGGCTACACCCAGCAGATGCGTCCCGAAACCGCTTCTATCGTTACGGATTTAAGCACATATGAATGGCAGGACGAGAAGTGGATAGATGAGCGTAAAAAGGGCGGATATGAGTCCAAGCCGATGTCCATTTACGAGGTTCACCTCGGCTCATGGCGTCAGAAAGAGGACGGCTCGTTCTACTCCTACAGAGAAATCGCCGATATGCTCGCTGATTATGTAGTTGATATGGGCTACACCCACATTGAGCTTATGGGTATTCTGGAGCATCCGTTTGACGGAAGCTGGGGCTATCAGGTAACGGGTTACTTCGCTCCTACCTCTCGTTTCGGTACTCCTCAGGACTTTATGTATTTTATCGACCATATGCACTCCAAGGGAATCGGTGTATTCCTCGACTGGGTACCCGCTCACTTCCCGAAGGACAGCCACGGCTTAGGACGCTTCGACGGCACCTGCCTGTATGAGCATCCCGACCCGCGCCGCGGCGAGCATCCCGACTGGGGTACGTTTATCTTTAACTATGAGAGAAATGAAGTTCGCAACTTCCTTATCGCGAGCGGACTTTATTGGCTGAATAAATTCCACATTGACGGTCTGCGCGTTGACGCGGTTGCTTCTATGCTTTACCTCGACTACGGTAAGAGCGACGGTCAGTGGCTGCCGAACATCTACGGCGGACGCGAGAACTTCGACGCTGTTGAGTTCTTCAAGCACCTCAACTCTATGGTTGAGCAGTACGCTCCCGGTACGCTCGTAATCGCTGAGGAGAGTACCGCGTGGGCAGGCGTTACCAAGGATGTTAAGCAGGACGGTCTTGGATTCTCGCTCAAGTGGAATATGGGCTGGATGAACGACTTCCTCGAGTATATCTCTAAGGATCCCGTTTACCGCCAGTATGAGCACGGCAAGCTCACATTCTCTATGATTTACGCTTATACCGAGAAATTTATCCTGGTTCTTTCCCACGACGAGGTTGTTTACGGAAAGTGCTCTATGATTAATAAAATGCCCGGTGATGACTGGCAGAAATTCGCCAACTTACGTGTGGCTTACGGCTTTATGTACGCTCACCCCGGCAAGAAGCTTCTCTTTATGGGACAGGATTTCGCTCAGTACGACGAGTGGAACGCTGAGGTCGGCTTGCAGTGGTTCTTAATTGACGATAACAAGAACAACGCCAATATGCAGAAGTATTTCAGAGCTCTCCAGCATTTCTATAAGGATCATCCAGCTATGTACGAGCTGGACTTCGACCCCGCGGGCTTCGAGTGGATGAGCTGCGACGACGCTCAGAGCTCTATCGTAAGTATGGTTCGTAAGACTAAGAGCGGTAAGAAATCCGTGCTCTTTATCTGCAACTTTACTCCTGTACTTCGTGAGGATTACAGAGTCGGCGTTCCGAATCTCGGAAACTACAAGGCTGTGTTCAACAGCGACGACGCTGAGTTTGGCGGAACAGGCGACTTCCCGCTGTCTGATAAGAAGGCTACAAGAGTTCCATGGAACTATAAGAAGCAGAGTATCAAGGTAACAGTTCCTCCGCTTTCGATGATTGCTTTCGAGTACAATCACACTATGCCTAAGGATGAGGCAGAGAAGAAAAAGACAGTTAAAAAGACAGCCGTTAAAAAGCCCGTAGCTAAGAAAATGGCTAAAGCGGCTAAAAAGAGCGACGTTGCTAAAAAAGCTGAGGCTGACGCTAAAAAACCCGCTCCCGCCAAGAAGGCGGCTAAAAAGGCAGAGCCCGTAAAAAAAGCGGCTCCCGCCAAGAAGGCAGCTCCCGCAAAAAAGGCTGAGCCCGCAAAAAAGGTTGAGCCCGCAAAAAAGGCAGAGCCCGCAAAAAAGGCAGAGCCCGAAAAGAAAGCAGAGCCGAAGGCTGAGAAAAAGTAATAAGTAACATACATATTAAACGCCGACGTGATAAGCGTCGGCGTTTTCTTTATGTGATAGGAAATTACTCAAAAAATGTATAAATATTCAAGTCAGCGAGGTGAAACAGCTATCATCTTTACTGACTCCTATCACACAA
>CADBSD010000106.1 GCA_902797225.1 uncultured Ruminococcus sp.
TAACACAGGCTGTCATCACCGTTCCTGCATACTTCACCGACGCTCAGCGTCAGGCTACAAAGGACGCGGGTAAAATCGCGGGACTCGACGTTAAACGTATTATCAACGAGCCCACAGCGGCGGCGTTATCCTACGGCGTTGACAAAGAAAACGACCAGAAGGTTATGGTATATGACCTCGGCGGCGGTACTTTCGATGTAAGTATTATCGAAATGGGTGACGGCGTTCAGGAGGTACTCGCTACAGCGGGTAACAACCGTCTCGGCGGCGACGACTTTGATAAGAGAATTATCGACTGGATGGTTTCCGAGTTCAAGACTTCCGACGGAGTAGATTTATCCTCCGACAAAATGGCTATGCAGAGATTAAAGGACGCCGCGGAGAAAGCTAAAATCGAGCTTTCGGGCGTTACTCAGGCGGCTATCAACCTTCCGTTTATCACAGCGGACGCTACAGGTCCCAAGCATATGGATTTAACGCTCACTAGAGCTAAGTTCGACGAGCTCACAGCTGACCTCGTAGAGGCTACAATGGGCCCCGTCCGTTCGGCTCTTTCCGACTCTGGCTTACAGATAGGCGAAATCGACAAGGTTCTTATGGTCGGCGGTTCTTCGAGAATCCCCGCGGTTCAGGAAGCTGTAAAGAAGCTTATCGGCAAAGACCCGTTTAAGGGTATTAACCCCGACGAATGCGTAGCTATCGGCGCGGCTATCCAGGCGGGCGTACTCGGCGGCGAGGTTGACGGACTTCTCCTGCTCGACGTTACTCCTCTTTCACTCGGTGTTGAAACAATGGGCGGAGTTATGACAAAGATTATCGACAGAAATACAACTATCCCGACTAAGAAGAGCCAGATTTTCTCGACGGCGGCAGATAACCAGACTCAGGTTGAAATCAACGTTCTTCAGGGTGAGCGTGAGTTCGCGAGAGATAATAAGCAGCTCGGTTTGTTCGCTCTCACAGGTATCGCTCCCGCTATGAGAGGCGTTCCTCAGATTGAGGTAACCTTCGATATTGACGCCAACGGTATTGTTAACGTAAGCGCCAAGGACCTCGGCACAGGCCGTGAGCAGGCGATTACGATTTCCTCCTCCTCAAATATGAGCAAGGACGATATCGACAAGGCGGTCAAGGAAGCCGAGCAGTTCGCGGCTGAGGATAAGAAGCGCAGAGAAGAAATCGACGCTAAGAACGAAGCCGAGAATATGGTATATCAGGCTGAAAAGCTTATCAAGGAGAACGGCGATAAGCTCGAGCAGGCTGACAAGGATACTATTTCAGCCAAGACAGCGGCTCTCAAGGACGCTATATCCAAGAACGAGAAATCCGCTATCGACGCGGCTAAAGAGGACTTGCAGAAGGCTCTCTACGACGTAAGCGCGAAGCTTTACCAGCAGGCTGCTCCTCAGGGCGCGGCGGGACCTCAGGCGGGCCCCGATATGGGAGGTAATCCCAACCCCGCGGGCGGCGCTGACAACGTTTACGACGCTGATTTCACAGACGTAAGCGATGACAATAAATAAGATGTTTAATAGGCGGTGCGGGTTATCCCGCACCGCGTTGAAAGTTAAAGTTAAGAGTTAAAAGCTAAGCGATTCTTAACTCTTACCTCTTAACTCTTAATCAAAAAAGAGGGGATTTTATGGCAGAAAAAAGAGATTATTACGAGGTCTTAGGCGTACAAAAGGGCGCTTCGGAGGACGAGATTAAAAAGGCTTACCGAAAAAACGCCAAGAAGTACCATCCCGACCTTCACCCCGGTGATAAAGTTGCCGAAGAAAAATTCAAGGAAATAAACGAGGCTTACGAGGTTCTCTCCGACGAGGGCAAAAGAGCCCGCTACGACCAGTACGGTCACGCGGGAGTAGATCCCAATTTCGGCGGAGGCGGCGCGGGCCCGTTTGGTCAGGATATGGATATCGGCGATATTTTCAACAGCTTTTTCGGCGGCTTCGGAGGCTTCGGAGGAAACCGACGCGGAAACCCCAACGCCCCCAGACCTGGTAACGACGTTGAAACTCAGGTCGTTATCTCATTTGAGGAAGCGGCTAAGGGCTGTAAAAAGACCATTTCATATAACAATATAATTACCTGTGAGGACTGTCACGGCACGGGAGCTCAGAAGGGAACTCAGGCAAAGACCTGCTCAGCCTGTTCGGGAACGGGACGCGTGACCGTAAGCCAGCGTTCGCCGTTCGGCGTTGTACAAACGCAGCGCGCTTGTGACGCCTGCCGAGGAAAGGGAAAGATTATCGACTCTCCCTGCAAAACCTGTAACGGCAACGGCCGTGTAAGAAAGGCGAGGAAGATTGACATAACCATTCCCGCGGGCGTTTCCGACGAACAGATTCTCAACGTAAGCGGACAGGGCAACAGCGGTATTAACGGAGGTCCCGCGGGCGATTTACATGTTTACATCAAGGTTAAACCCCACGAGGTATTCGAGCGCCGCGGCGACGATATCTGGTGTGAGATGCCGATTACCGTAGCTCAGGCTATTCTCGGCTCGGAGGTAACCGTACCCACACTCGACGGAAAGGTAAGCTACTCCGTCCACGAGGGAACTCAGCCCGGCGACGTGTTTAAGCTCAAAGGCAAGGGCGTGCCGCATCTGAACGGCAGGGGCAGAGGCGACCAATACGTCAGAATGAACATAGAAATCCCGAGAAATCTAAGCTCCAAGCAGAAAAAAACCGTAACGGAGCTCGACTCTCTGCTCGGTGATAAGAACTACGCTAAACAGCGTACCTTCCGCGAAAAACTGAAAAAGCTGTTTAACGATTAAGGCGTTACCGTATAATTAAGGTTCGCGGTGTTTCCTTAAGTAAGCGCTGATTGATTATTTGCGGTTCAGAAAAGCCTGAACCGCATTCTTTTATGATAAAAACTCTTGTAATTTTCAGAGAATTATTTTATAATGTAGCGGTATTTTTGAAAAGAGAGCTGATATAATGGCAGGTTGGACAGAAATCAAAATTTCTATAAACAGTAAGGATACCGAAAAAGCGGGAGATATCGCGAATATGGTTGTCCCGTACGGTATATACATCGAGGATTATTCCGCGCTTGAGAACGAGGTTATGGAAATAGCTCATATTGATTTAATCGATAAGGAGCTTCTGAAAAAAGACCGTTCCAAGTCTGTTATTCACATTTACCTCGAGGACGACGCTAATCCCGCCGAGGCGCTGGCGTTTTTGTCGGAGCGCTACACGGCTGAGGGTATAGAACACAAGCTCGAAACCTCCGAAACTATGGAGGAGGATTGGCGTAACAACTGGAAAAAATATTTTAACCCGACGCCTGTCGGCAACAAGCTTCTGATTCGTCCCACCTGGCGTGACGATTACGACGCCGACGGACGCGCTGTTTTGAATCTTGACCCGGGGCTGGCGTTCGGAACGGGAAGCCACGATACCACAAGGCTATGTCTTGAGTGTCTTGAAAACTATCTGAAAAACGGCGACAAGGTTCTGGACGTGGGCTGCGGCAGCGGAATACTCGCTATCGCCTCTATATTACTCGGAGCCGAAAGCGCTCTCGGAGTTGATATCGACGAAATAGCCGTCAGAACGGCTGTGGAAAACGCCGAGCTCAACAAGGTAGGGGATAAATTCACCGCTGTTTGCGGGGACTTAACCGAAAAAGTCAGCGGAAAATACGATATAGTGGTTGCAAATATCGTAGCAGATGCTATAATTAGTCTGTCCGAGGGTGTTACGGAATTTATGAATCCCGACTCGGTATACATAACAAGCGGTATTATCGACACCAGAGGAAACGAGGTCGAAGCTCACCTGAAAAAGAATTTCGAGATTATCGCTCGTTTTGAGAAAAACGGCTGGGTATGCTTTGCCGCGAAATTAAAATAACAGTAAACAATATCAGGAGGATTTAATATAATGAAAAAGAACAACACATCACACGAAAAGGTAAATCTTTTTTTCTCCGCGTTTCTTATGATAGCGTACATAATCTGCGGTTATTTCTTTATGAGCTTTGCCGCCGCCCAGCAGTCGGAGCTCGTTAAGAATATCGTTATGGCGGTTATTTTCACCGTATTCGGTCTGCTTGTATTCTACGCTACCCGAGTTGGCGAGAGAAAAATCGTAAAGCGTTTCAGTATCGTCACCTTACTGGTGCTCGATATTCCCTCGCTGTTTATCATTTTAGCGTTTATTATTACGGGATTTCCGCTTCACGACGTTATTGCTTCGGCAGGAAACGGCGCTATGGCGTTTATGGCGGCAATCGCCTTAGGCTACGGAATACCCTATACATTTATCAGCGGTTTTGAAACCGTAACAGAGGACGAGCTCAACGCGGTTGAGGAAAAAGCCGAAGAAACCGACGAGGTTCTTGAGGGCGGCGTAGAGGCTGATCTTAAGGACGCCGAGGCTGAGGCTGAACAGGCAGAAGAAGCCGAAAGCGAAGAATTCGACGACGAAATTGTCGTTGAGGGCGAGGCTTCCGAAGAATAAGATTTTCCGAAACAGATTGCAGGCTCGTTTTTACGGGCCTGTTTTTATGTAAAAATTACTCAAAAGGTGACGGTTTTAAGGCGGACGCGCTTTCTTGCCGTCTGCAACGCTGCGCCGTTTGTGATTGTTGTGAGATTTCATAGAAAAAACGATTTTTTAAAGAGTTTTTTCATTGTTATAACTTCTTGACAAAAGCATAGTCGGGGAGTAAAATTACAATTGGTATATTATAAGAATACTGAATGATATACTAATATTTGTCGAATAAAAAACGACGTCTTACAAGCCCGCTGTAAGAACGTTTTGTACAATAAATTCAGCGTGCGGGCGGAAAGGTAAAGGTATAATTATGTCAAAAAAAGATTTTGAAACAAGAGAGTTTAATTTCAATGATCGTGATAGATACGGCGACTTCGGCGACTACGGCGACGGATATAATTCTTCAAAGAAGAAGAATAACGATCCTTTCGTTGAGGATTTGTATGAGGACGACGACCTCTACAGCTATTCCGACGATTACCGCAATTCCTTATACGGCGCTAAAAGTAAAGCGCCTATCGCTATAATCGTTACCTCGGTTGTAGCCGCTATTGTTATTATACTTATCGTTGTTCTCGCGGTAAGAGGCTGTTCCTCAGCTCCCGCGGCTACTCAGGCGACAACCGCCACCGCTACGGAATACGAGTATGAGGACGAAACCGACGAGGAGTTCACCACCGAGGCTTATCAGGAAACAACTCAAGAGACCGCGGCGGGCTATGATGACGACGAGGACGGCGAAGACGACTACGACGATAACGATGACGAGGAAGAGGATTACGATAATGACGATGAGGAGGACGACGACAATAATAATAACCAGGCTGTCGTAAACCGCAGCTCCAATACCTCCTCCAGAACTTCATCAGCCGCTACAAAGGCTACAAAAGCTACTAAAGCGACGAAAGCCACAAAGGCTACTCAGGCTACAAAGGCTACTAAAGCTACGAAAGCCACGAAAGCCACTCAGGCGCCAAAACCCACAAAAGCTCCCGCTCAGGATGATGACGACAGCAAAATGGCTACAGACTAATACTAATATTAACAGGAGAAAACTATGACAGAAAAAAGAAGATGTCCGAACTGCGGAGCGTATCTTTCCGTGAGGGATAAGGTTTGCTACGTGTGCGGCGAAACATTACCGCCTGTCAGCAAGCCCGTGAGCACTTCGGGAAAACGAATTAATCCCGTCGTTTTCGAGCCTGAAAAGGATACCGATTTCGTTATGCCCGTTGACCACGACACCGCGGGCGAGAAACCGTTTGAGGAGCGTAAGCCCTATTCGGACGACGATTACGTGGAACCATATAACGACAATTATGATAATAAAAATTATTCAGAAAGAGATGTAGAGCCGTATTACTACGACGACAGAAACGATTACGGCGGAGGACATAATATGAACACTGGAAAAGTCGCGAAAATCTGCGGCGTTATACTTGGCATTGTCGCCCTGGCGGCAATAATAATCGGCGTTTGCTTCGCTACGGGACTTTTGGGCGGCGGCGCGTCGGGAGAACAGATTACCGTATATTTCGATAAACCTTCGGTAAATATAAATTTAATGGACGATACAGGCACGGTTTATAACTGGGGCGCTGATGTAAGCGTATGCTATACGTTTAACGGAAAAGAAGAGGAGCAGGGCGCTTCTCCCTGTAAGGAATACGACAACACCTGGAAATGTGAAATTCCCGCGGGAGCTACAGACCTCTATTTCGCTCAGACCGTGGGCGATGAAATCCGCACCACAGCTACAAAGGCTGTAGAAAAAGACAACATCTACTATGTCACGGATATTCTTCTCAATTCCGACGACCAGCTTCCTTTAGCGTTTTGTAAGCTTTCCGAGTTCGGTAACTTAGGCGTTAACGCTGTTGAGGAAACCGCCTCCACAAAGGCAAAGAAGAAGGAAACAACGGCTCCGCCCACCGAGGCTGAAACCGAAACAGAGGAAGAAACCGAGCCCGAAACCGAAAAGCCTACCCAGGCGCTTTCGAAGCCCTATAACATAAGCCTGACTTCCGATTGGGTGAGCGGCACTAAAAAATCAAAGAGCGGCAACTGCGTGACCTACTATGAGAAGTATAACTACAAAAACTACGGCAGCGGTATGCTCCTTTCGATTTACACCTTTAAAGCGGGCGACAACTCCTACGGAGATTTGAACGCCAAGAAGATTCTCACCGCGTCCGACGGCAGCAAGGTTGTTGTGGTAACTCCCAGCGACGTTGAGTGCGACGACAGCGACGAGAAGGCAATCGAGAAGTACACTT
Organism: uncultured Ruminococcus sp.; assembly: GCA_902797225.1. Lineage (GTDB taxonomy): Bacteria > Bacillota > Clostridia > Oscillospirales > Acutalibacteraceae > Ruminococcoides. The sequence goes on from CADBSD010000106.1 coordinate 6,797, forward strand.
CTCTCCAGAGCCAGACTAACGAAATTATTTCATCTATTTCCACAAATTAATAAATTATAAAAAAGGAATGATAAAAATTGGGTTGCGACCAAAATTGTTCGTCCTGTTCCGAGAATTGTTCCAGCAGAACAGCTCCTCAGGACTTACGTGAAAGTCTTCACAAATTCAGCTCGGTAAAAAAGGTTATCGGCGTAATTTCGGGTAAGGGCGGCGTAGGAAAAAGCCTCGTTACCTCAACCTTAGCGGTAACAATGAACCGCAGAGGCAAAAAGACCGCGATTTTAGACGCCGATATAACAGGCCCGTCGATACCGAAGGCGTTCAATATCCACACTCGCGCCAAGGGCAGCGACGACGGAATATTCCCCGAAACCTCTGAAACAGGTATCGACATTATGTCTATCAACCTGCTTTTAGAGAACGAAACCGACCCCGTAATCTGGCGAGGCGCTCTTGTTTCGGGTACGGTAAAGCAGTTCTGGACAGATGTAATCTGGGCTAACGAGGATTATATGTTTGTAGATATGCCTCCCGGAACGGGCGACGTAGCGCTTACCGTTTTCCAGAGTATTCCGATTGACGGAATCGTTATCGTTACCTCTCCGCAGGATCTCGTTTCCATGATTGTGGAAAAGGCTGTTAAAATGGCTCAGATGATGAATGTGCCGATACTCGGTATTGTTGAGAATATGAGCTACTTTATGTGCCCCGACTGCGGAAAGAAGCATTATATCTACGGCGAAAGCAAAATCGACGAAATCGCCGCTCAGTACAACACAAAGGTTTTGGCGAAGCTTCCGATTGACCCCGACCTCGCAAGCTGTGTGGATAACGGAACAGTGGAGAATTTCGAGGGCGACTATATGAGCGAAGCCGCCGACATAATCGAAAAAGAATTAAAGTAAGCTGATAAAGGCTACTGCTCATAAGGATATTATGAAATAAGCAGAAGAAAGCCGATTGGGAGACTTAAATGAAGAATACCGCGTGGACGAAA
>CADBSD010000107.1 GCA_902797225.1 uncultured Ruminococcus sp.
GGAAAAAACTACCGTTAACGGCTCAATGCGTACTATTACAAGCGGCACGGACGACAGCGGAAAGTCCTACGTCCAAAACGGTAACGCCAAAATTACTTCCGATACGGACGATTTCGGACGAACAACGAAAGTCAATACTAAGCTCGGCGACAATCCAAAGTTCAGCGTGAATTATACATATAAAAACGTAGGTGAAACTCACCGTACTACTAATAACGTAGACGAAATGACGTATAAGCTGGGCGAGGGTGAGAACGCAACTCAAATTGCAAAGTATAAATACTTCTATGATGCTAACGGAAACGTTACCCGCGTTGAGTCTGACGGTGAGCTTATCGCTAAGTACCAATACGACAGCTTAAATCAGTTGAAGGCTGCTTGGGACTATCAGCAGAATCTGAAATTCACATATACCTATGATAATTCCGGAAACATTTCCGGTGCGACTAATCAAGCCTTAGATCCGCGATATGGCGAGGATTACACAGTGGGATCACCCCATTCAATAGACTATTATTATAACGATAGTAGTTGGGGGGATTTGCTTACAAGTCTTAATTCTACTTCTTTATCCTATGATAACATAGGCAATCCTACGTCTTACCGTGACGGTATGGAAATGACTTGGAGCGGACGTGAACTCCAGAGCATAACTAAAAACAGTAATACATATAACTTTACATATAACCTTGACGGACTTAGAACTAAAAGAGAAAAGAAGCAAGGAGATACAGTCTTAGAAACTGTAAACTACTATTATGACGATAGTAATAACCTGATCGGGCTTAAAAAGGATAATACTACCGTCCTGTTCTATTACGATTCCGAGGGTAAGGTCTACTCTATGACTAAGGGTAATGATACTTATTTCTTTATAAAGAACCTGCAAGGTGATGTAACTAAAATAATAGACGAAGACGGAGAAACTTGTGCGACGTACGCCTACGACGCTTGGGGCGGTATTCTTGCAACCAAAAACGAAAACGGACAGGAAATTAATAATAGATTTCATTAAACAAGATATAAATGTGAATTACGAAAGTATTATTCTTTTTTCGCTCGAATTAGCTCAGATGAGAGAGAAAACTTAACCGCTCCCGCGACGAAGTGAGGGCGGTGTCTTTATACCCGGAGGCGTAAAATGAAATGTCCGTATCATATAAAAACAAGAACACATACACAAAAAGGAATAAAAAATTCTATAATTAATGACAAAACAGCGTTTTTCTTCAGTAAAACTTCAGATTGAAGCCTTATAATACAGCTGTAAGATGAAAAAACATACTCGCAAGGAGGAAAATATGAAGCTTTATAAAAGAATTCTCAGCGTCGCGCTGAGCGCGGCTTTGACGGCGGGAGTTTTCGGTTCGTTCAATTTCAGCGCCTCGGCAAAGGAAAAAAGCTCGGTTATCTTCGATTTTAACGGCGATAATGTGAGCGACGAAAAGGATATCGAGGGTGTTGTGGAGTTGAACAATAAATACCACGCTCCTGTTTTGCAGGAAATGATATACGGAGACCTTGGCGACGTCGATTACGATACGACTCAGGCGGACGGGATTTCCCGTTATTTTCTCACAAATCTGAACCAGTGCACAACTCCGAGACTCCAGAAGCCTCTCGGCGACTGCTGGGCTCAGGTCGCGGCGGGTATGCTCGAGAGCTCGGCGCTTAAGGCTAAGGCGCGCCTTAAAAATCCCGACGGAAGAATCGACAGCAAGGCTTTTTCCGAGCCCGTTCTTAAAGGGCTCACAAACAAGGCGTTGTATTCTCCGAGAGCCGTCGCGTGGTTTTACGGCGAAGCCGTAGGCAAGGGTGAGAGCGCTTCTCAGGCGGGCGAGGGCTGTGTGTTCCCCGACAACAGCAACAACCGTTTTACGGAAGGCGGATTTATGTCGTTCAGCGAAACGCTTTTCACCGCGTGGAGAGGTGTGTTCAAGGAGGAGCAGTATCCTCACGTGCCGAACGACTGGGACGGAACAATGGGTTATATCACAGAACCCAACTCCTGGAATCTACCCGATAATCTCAGCGCGAAATCCTTCGACAGAGCGCCGAGAGTTACCGATTCTCTGCTTTTGCCCGATACCTCCGAGTACAACAAGAACGAAAAAACAGGAGCACGCGAGTGGAAGAAAAGCAACAAAAAGGCGAGAAGCATTATAAAGCAGGCGCTTATTGATTACGGCGCGGTGCATATGGGCTATAATTCCTCAGGCGACGATTACAGCAGTACCGTCTACACCGATAAATCAAGCTCAGGTTCAGGCCACGCGGCTTTGATTGTAGGCTGGGACGACAATTTCTCCAAGGATAACTATGTCGGAAAAAACAAAACAGCTCCCCCTGAGGACGGAGCCTGGCTCGTGAAAAACACCTTCGGAAGCTATGAATATATGAAATCCCACCTTAAAAACTGGGACGTTGACCGCGAGGGAATAATGGGTATGACCTATGAGGAAACTCAGGCTTACTACAAAGAGAAAAACACCTCGCTTGAGCAGATGAAAAAGCTTAACCCCAATATCCAGAACAAATACGCCTACGAGTTCGGTATCCGCGACAGCGAGGACAGAGGAACGGGCTTCTTCTGGGTTTATTACTGCGACCGTTCCTTAAGCGGCCACGCGGTGTATAATGTCGATATCCCCGATGACGGCTACGACTATGATAACAACTACCAGTACGATTACGCCGTAAGCCAGGACGATATAAGACTGTCGCTGAGAACAGCCGATACGGGCACGCTCGTTTCCAACGTGTTCACCTCTAACGGGAAAGAAAAGCTTAAGGCGTTTTCCGCCTACACAAACGCCTCCGATTGCGCGGTGAAAACCGATATTTATCTTTTGAACGGCTCGGAAAGCAATCCGACACAGGGCGAGCTCGTATATACGACCGAGGACAAAATTAAGCTCGCGGGCTTCCACACAATAAAGCTCAAAAAAGAAATCGACCTCGAAAAAGGTCAGAAATTCGCGATTGTACAGAACACAAAATCCTACAATAAGAGTACCGATTCAGAGGTTTCCTATCTCAATTTAGAAACCGTATTCGACAGCGATAAGATTTCTATGACTTCCGCTGAAAACAAGGTCGTTTGTAACGACGGAGAAACCTTCGTACGCCTCGACGGAAAATGGACTACGCCGAAACAGCTTAAAAGCGACCTCGCTGTCGGACAAATCGCCACCTTCGGCAACGCGAAAATCAAGGCGTTTACCGTAAACGAGGTTAGAGAGCCCGTAGTGACAGAGCCCGAGGACGAAAAGACAGAGTACAAGGACGTAAGCGAGGTTGTCCCCGAGGGCACAAAGACAAAGACTATCCGCTTTTATATGCGCGACGACTGGCGCGACGAGAACAGCGAGCTCTACGACGGAAATGATTTATCCTCCTGCAAGCCCGGTATTTACTGGTGGAAGGGAAGCTATAACTGCGACGAGGTTTACGGCTCGAATTACAGCTGGCCGGGGTACAAAATCACCAAAACCGACGAGGGCGACGGTCATATCTATATAGCCGAGATTCCCGAGGACGTCGAGGATATTATCATAAACAATATGGTAAAGCTTAACGACGAGAGCTTAAAGGAAAATCCCGACCTTAAATACCACGCCGCTCAAACACAGAATATCTCTATGCTCGGTTACAATAAGGGCGACTCTCCCTACGACTTATATCCCGAAGGGCTCGACTCGGTTGACGGTATGATTTATGTTTCGGGAAGAAGCGATACTACAGCGGAATACTCTGGCGTTGAAAACGAGGGCGCGTGGTACTATTATTACGGCAACGGTAAATACGGCGCGTACAAAACGCTCGCCGAGGCGGAGAAGAATAACGCCGTATACTCGGACGGCAAATTCCCGACAGAGAAAAAGAGCGCTCCCGTACTCAAGCTGACTTCAAAGAAAAAATCCAATCCGATTAAAGTAACCGCGAAGAAAAAGTCGATAAAGGCTAAAAAGCTAAAAAAGAAAGCTCAGAAGGTTAAGGCGCTTACCGTTAAATCGGCTAAGGGCAGAGTAGCTTATGGGCTTGTGAAAAAAGGCTCAAGCGCCAAGCTCTTTAAGAAAGCCGTTATCAGCGCGAAGGGCGTTGTTACAATTAAGAAAACCAATCTCAAAAAGGGCTTATACAAGCTTAAGACAGTTGTTACCGCGAGCGGTGACGCGAATTATAATTCCGCCAAAAAGACGGTAGTTATAAGTATCAGAGTTAAATAGAAAAATCGCCCCGCTTTCGCGGGGTGTTTTTTTGCTCGATTACTAAGCGAAAGGCGGAGCGCTTTTTCGTTAATATCTTACTCTGAACCCTCGCTCGTCGGGAACAAGCTCGAGCTTTTTTACTTCCATACGGTCAATTCTTATGTACGTTCCGCGCTGCAGCGAGGCTATAACGTCGTCGATAGTTCTCTCCGAAGCCTGGATTTCCATAGAAACCGAGCCGTCGTATTCGTTTCGGACCCAGCCTGTCGCTCCGTAAAGATTAGCCGCCTTATTCGCGTAGTAGCGAAAGCCTACCGCCTGAACGTCGCCGTAGAACCTTATATACTTTCTGATCTTGTTATTTCCAAACATAACAGACAACACCTATCATAATTTTGTATGTTTAAATTATATCACCTAAAGCTCTTTATGTAAACAAAACTATTGCGTCTTAATTAATATTAGGTTATAATTTTTTAAGAGGTGAATACTATGAACAAAAGGATTTCAGCCGCGCTGATAATTAATATCCTCGTCGTCCTGTCTACAGCGGCGATTACAATTTCATATTATTTCTACAGCAACAACCCGCTTGTTGAAACAGGCGCGGATTCCTACAAGTTTTTTACTACGGATTCAAATATACTGGCGGGAATATCCTCGCTTATTCTGATTCCGTTTGAAATACAGATACTGCGCGGAAAACGCGAAAAGCTTCCGCACGCGGCGATTGTGTTTAAATACATCTCAACGACCTCGGTAATGCTCACGTTCTTTACGGTAATTTTCCTGTTGTTACCTCAATACGGAGCGGTATTCCTGTTGCTCGGAACGTCGTTTTATATGCACCTCGCGGGGCCTTTAGCGGCGCTTGTGACCTTCCTGTTTTTAGAAACCGACTCCAGAATCAAGCTCTGGGAAACCCTGCTCGCGCTTATTCCCTCAATCCTCTACGGCGCTGTATATCTTACCCAGGTTGTGATTATCGGCGAGAATAACGGAGGCTGGAGCGATTTTTATACCTTTAACCGAGGCGGTTACTGGTATATCACAATGGCCGTGATACTGGTGTTTACATATCTTATAGCGTTTGTAACGCGGCTTATACACAATAAACTAAGTGAAAAATAAAAGAGAGGCGGCTCAAACTTACAAGGGTTCTGAGCCGCCCTTTTGGTTATGCTTACAGATAGTATCGCTTTTTATCAACGGCTATGTATTTTCTTCCCTTGTATGCTCCGCTTTCGATTTCGCAGATGAGCTGATATTTTATTCCCTTTCTGAGCTTTTCGCTCGGATAGATTTTTTGGTTTATAATCGGCTGAGCGTAAGCGTCGGCTTTTAGCGTATATGTTTTGAAGCTTGAGAGCCCCTTTTTGTTCAGGTGCCTGTTCATAATATAGCCTTTTTCAGAGCCGTAATAAACCTTGCTCCAGCCCCAGCCGTCGTCCGAGTCAAGCTCCACCTTGTCACCTTTTCTCAGGCGCGCCAGACGCTTGGAGCTTTTGCCCGCGATATCCTTATACGCCTTTTCGTACAGAGCGCCGTTTTCGATAAGCTCGGCGGTTCTTTTTTTCTCTATTTCGTAATTCGGACGTATAAAGCAGTTGACCTGGCTTATGTATCTTGTCTGCTCTAGCACATAACCGCCGTTTGTGTAGTCGCGGTTTCCCGTGTTGCCCTCTATCGTCTTGAAAGAGGACGAGCTGATTATTTCAGTTACAAGCCCGATATGCGTATGCGCGGTATGGTTTCCCGAGAAGTCGAAGATAACCAAATCGCCTTTTTTCGGAGCGTCTTTGTAACTTCGCTTCTGAGCTGACATAATCTCCATAACCGAACCGCAGCTCGCGATTTTCCGCCCGTTACAGAACAGCTCGGGAGCGCCGAGCTTTCTGAACAGATACCAGATGAAAACCACGCACCACGGATAATCGCCGCCCTTTACCTCACGTCCGTAGAACTCCGTGTTGAATTTTACGTTGTTGTTGCCGTCGTCCTTAACGCCTATGTAGGACTTCGCTTTTTTTATGATTTCCTGTGGTTTGATAGTACCGCCTCACTTCGTTTTTCTGTTGAGTATATCGATAGCCTTGAGCAGAACCTCGGGCAGGGGCAGCCCCATAAGTCCCGCGTTTTCGATAATGGAAATCGCTTCGTTTACACAAAAGCAGATTGTCACCGCGTCGCGGATATAGTTTGTGCCGATTTGAACGTCCAGCCTGTAGGCGACTAAAACGATAATAAGCGTCATACCCTTGCGGCAAAGACCTTTCCAGCCCGCTCTGCTTTCGAGCGCTCCCGTTTCGGTCTTTTTGGAATTTTTAAAAATCCCCGCTACCGCGATTCCGCTGAAATAATCCAGACACATAAAAATCAAAAGCGTAATTATGCCGTCGCTCCAACCGCCGAACAGCGTCGTTATAAGTCCGCCCGCCGCTCCGAGCGCGGCGCAGGTGTATTCCTTAACGCTCAGCATTTCGCTGCCGCCTTGACGCTGAAAGATTCAAGTATAAAATTTTGTGTTTTATAAGTCATAAGTTCTCCTTTACAAAATGCGCTGTACACTTATATATACAAAAAACAAAAAAATTGCGTATTTTTACGCAATTTTTAAAAAAATAATTTTCATTTTTTTGTTTTCGGGGCATATATTTTATTACTACTACGGATAAAAAGGGGAACAGGTATGCTCACAGCGTTGACTATAGAAAACGTAAAAACGGATAAATGGTACAAAAAACTGATAAATATGATTAGAGGCAACTCTCTCAACGTCGAGATAAAAAGCGCGAGGGGAGTGGTTATAAGGGATATAAAATACATAAACCGCAACGGCGCGGTGAACTGGTTCGAGCTTGACCGTGAAATCGGAGCCCAGAGAAACCACCTGCTTTGTAACGACAGCGTGATTTTTCCCGAGGGTATGGGCTTTAAGCGCTTTTGCAATAAGGCGTTTAAAATCCAGCTCGCCTGTAATCTCGGAATATACGCGCTCAGTAAGCTTAAGGGCGGGCTTCCCGATATAAAGGTCGGCTTGTACGACAAAAACGCGGAGTGCGTAAACGTCGTTGAGGAGCTCGTCAATTACTGCAAAAATATCTTCGTCGTAACCGATAACACCGAAAAATACAGAGAAAAATCCGAAAGCCTGACCGAGGAAAGAGGAGCGGGGATTTATGTGTCCTCAGACCGCGGACGGCTCAGCGACTGTCCGCTCGTGCTCGCTCCCGAGAGAATAGAGGAGAGCCTGCCGATATCGGGCGCGGCTATTGTGCTGACGGGATTTCCGCCCACCGTATGCGTCGGAGGGCTTGTGTATTTCGATTACCATTTCCGTATGCCGAATATGTTCGATAATATAAAGCCCGAAAGCCTCTCGAACGAGTATTTCGCGGGAGCTCTTTTCACAAAGGGCAGACAGTACGAGCTCGGCTCGATTGTGCCGACGACGTGCTCCAACTTCACATCTTCCCAAACACCCCGCTCAATATGCGATTATTTACTGAGAATGAGCGAATAAAACCTTGACATAAGCCGTTAAAAAAATTATAATATCTATTGTGTGTATTCATATTCGGATACAAAAATTGAAAGGAAATAAAAAAATGGCTAAAACAATTTTATTGACTAAAGAAGAACTGGAAAAATATGAAGAAGAACTGAAATATCTTAAAAGCGAAAAACGTATGGAAATCGCCGAGAAGATAAAAGTCGCCCGTTCTTACGGCGACCTTTCCGAGAACAGCGAGTACGACAGCGCCAAGGACGAACAGGCTAAAATGGAAGCCCGTATCCGCGACGTTGAGGCGATTCTCAAAAACTACGAGCTCGTTGACGAAAACGATACCAACACAACGGTTGTCCGTATCGCCTCGAAGGTTAAAATCGAGATGATGGCTACAGGCACGACACGTGAGTTTACAATCGTAAGTATCGACGCTAACCCCACGGCGGGCACAATCTCCGACGAAAGCCCTATCGGCGCGGCTATAATGGGACACGAGACAGGCGACGTTGTAGAGGCGGAAACTCCGAGCGGAGCTGTCGCTATTAAGATACTTGAAATAGGAAAATAATTATTGGAACAAGGTAATTAAGGAGTGTTAAAAAATGGCTGATAATCCCAAGCAGATTCAGATTTCCAGCGATCCCGTAAAGGCTCGTTACGATAAGTTAAACATTTTAAAGGAAATGGGCAGAAACCCCTTTGAGGAAACGACCTCAGACCGCGACAAGATGTGCGCCGAGATTTCCGAGCGTTTTGAACAGCTCGAGAATAAAACCGTCTGCATCGCGGGCAGAGTTATGTCCAAGCGCGGAAAGGGTAAGGTTACTTTCCTCGACGTTCACGACAAGAGCGGAAAAATGCAGGTTTTCGCCAAGCGCGACGACCTCGGCGAGGACGAGTACGCTATACTCAAGCGTTGGGATATCGGCGATATCGTAGAGGTAAAGGGCTTCGTGTTCAAAACCCAGATGGGCGAGGTGAGCGTTCACGCCGAGGCTGTGAAGCTCCTCACGAAATCGCTCCAGCCTCTCCCCGAGAAGTACCACGGTCTTACAAATACAGATTTGCGTTACCGTCAGCGTTACGTTGACCTTATTATGAACCCCGAGGTAAAGGATACTTTCGAGAAGCGCTCTAAGATAATAAGCTCTATCCGTCGTTTCCTCGACGACCAGGGCTTTATGGAGGTAGAAACTCCCATGCTCGTAGCGAACGCGGGCGGAGCGGCGGCAAGACCGTTCTTTACCCACTTCAACGCGCTTGACGAGGATTTAAAGCTCAGAATTTCGCTCGAGCTTTACTTAAAGAGATTAATCGTAGGCGGACTCGAGAAGGTTTACGAAATCGGACGCGTTTTCCGTAACGAGGGCGTCGACACGCGCCACAACCCCGAGTTCACCTTAATGGAGCTCTACCAGGCATATACCGATTACCACGGAATGATGGACTTAACAGAAAAGCTCTACCGCCACGTAGCTCAGGAGGTTTTAGGCACGACTACAATCACCTACAACGGCGTGGAAATGGATTTAGGCAAGCCGTTCGAGCGTATCACAATGCTTGACGCCGTTAAGAAATACTCGGGCGTAGACTTCAACGAAATCAACTCCGACGACGAGGCTAAGGCTGTCGCCAAGGAAAAAGGCGTTGAGTTTGAAGATCACCACAAGAAGGGCGATATCCTGAATCTGTTCTTCGAGGAATTCGCCGAGGAGCATATGATTCAGCCGACCTTCGTAATGGACCACCCGATTGAGATTTCTCCGCTCACGAAGAAAAAGCCCGAAGACCCCAACTACGTTGAGCGCTTCGAGTTCTTTATGAACGGCTGGGAAATGGCTAACGCTTACTCCGAGCTTAACGACCCGATAGACCAGCGCGAGCGCTTCAAGGCTCAGGAGGAGCTTCTCGCCGCGGGCGACGAGGAGGCTAACACAACCGACGAGGACTTCCTTAACGCCCTCGACATCGGTATGGCGCCCACAGGCGGTATCGGCTACGGAATAGACCGTATGGTAATGCTCCTTACAGATTCCCCCGCGATCCGCGACGTGCTTTTGTTCCCGACAATGAAATCCTTAGATAAGTAATACCCCAAAACCCCAGTGTTTATGCGGGTTTCGAGAGTTGCGATGTCTCGGATTTAC
>CADBSD010000108.1 GCA_902797225.1 uncultured Ruminococcus sp.
CCGAAGCGTTTTTACCTTCGATTTGCGCTGACGCTTAAATCTCGGCACGACCTGTTCAAGTCCTATCTCCGCAACAGAATAGTAAAATAAAAAAGGTAATACCCGTTGGGTATTACCTTTTTTAATTGGTTGCGGAGACCATACACGATTTTTCGTCTTGTGCTAAAAAATCGCATATTGATGGGGCTTGCGAGGCTTTTGTGCTTTTGAGTTCTCGAATTTTCTGCACAAAATCTGCAATTGAATTAATACTTTGCTGATTTTAAATGTTATTATTTGAGTATGTATTCATATACTTATCATACTTCTCAACTGCGTCATTATTACGCCTACGGAACACATCGTTGTATGTATCGAGAGTTACGCTGATTTCCTTATGCCCTAACCAATGCTGAAGGACTTCGGGAGCAATACCTGCTTCGATATTTCTCGTAGCAAAGGTATGACGAAGGAGGTGCTGACCGCCACTCCTTTTAATACAACAGTTGTCACAAAGACGTTTAAATGCTTCATTTACTTGATTGGTTGTAATCAGCTTATCATTGTGATGATCATAAAATAGAACGTTGTATCGGTTAGGTTTATATTCCTCTACAGCCTTTTTGAGAAGCTCAACAGAAATTTTATTCATAGGAACTTCACGGACACCGTTTTCTGTTTTGGGTGAATATCCCATTATAGGTCTGTCGTTTTTATCCTTAGTCACGGTATTCCTGATATAGATAAGGTTGTTTTTGAAATCAATACAATCAGGTGTTAAAGCGCAGATTTCACCACAACGAATCCCTGTGTGGAGTTCAATAAGCATAATTAAATCATAATTATTCGAGTTTTTCTTATGAAAACGGTTCTTGACAGCGTTCTCAAAAGCTTTTTGCTCTTCAGGAGTAAAGGCTGTAACTTTTTTAGTCGGCTTTTTCGATTTAGGACGAATAATAAACCTACTGCTCATTAGATTATAAAAAAGAATATTATGGCTGATAGCTAATTTATAAGCTGCATTTAATGCACTGAAAACTTTTTTAATAACCGAATCACTATATTCGTATATAAGTGAATTAAGAAAACTCATTATATTTTCTTCTTTAACCTCAGCAATAGGAGTGTTTCCTAAAATCGAGTTTTCAATAATTTTAGTGCTTTCATTTCTTCTTCTATAGGAGGTCTGTTTAATAAGATTTCCGTTAAAGAGGAAGTCTGCTTCTTCATGAAGGAGATCAGCGATTGTACAAGAACTTGTCTTAGTGATTATCTTGTTCTGAAGTGATTCGATGAATTCATCACGTTTTTTGCAAACTTCCTTTTTTGTTGGCGCTCCAAAAGATTTTCGAGCCCTTGAGCCATCAAGCTTAGTGTAGGTAATTTGTAATTCCCAGCCGTTACCCTTTTTTCTGGGCGTGCCGAGAGTAGCGGAAAACTCCGGATAGTTATTAATCAATAATATATCTCCTTAAATTCAAATATTCAGTTTTCAAGGTTCATATCTAATTAAATTATACGATCCCAATCGCACTGAGTCAAGACTACGTGCGATTGGGTTGATATTAGTAACGTCTTTAAGCATCTTTTTTGTGCGGGGTCATAAAATAATTTATAAAAGCCAGAGTAAGTACAATTTTCTTTTTTCCGTAATCACAGCTTGGAAAGTCATTTTGATTGAATAGATTTTCCACAGTTTTTTTAGACCACCCTGTTAAATTCATCACATCTTCAATAGTTAAAAAGAGTTTGTTTTCAACTTGAGAAGTGAAGTTTTCAAGGCTTTTTTGAGTGTTGTATAGTGTTCCGAGCGTATTAAAGAACATACCAATATCTTCTGTGTTAAAATTATTAGATAACATAAAAACTTTAAATGAATGTAAAACTTACAACAAAATTGACTGTTTTGAGGTTGTGTTCGGACTGGTGTTATATTTTATTGCAATTGTTTGTTTGTTTTTATCTATATTAAAGCTTATTTTATCGTTTTATATGTTTTATCTTATGTATAAATAACCGCAACACCGAGCG
>CADBSD010000109.1 GCA_902797225.1 uncultured Ruminococcus sp.
TGGTGCGGATAACAGGACTTGAACCTGCATGAAATCGCTTTCATACGGACCTGAACCGTACGCGTCTGCCAATTCCGCCATATCCGCGAATTATTGAATTGTTCCACATCTCTCAAATTTTTACACGGTTGAGAGATAGACCGAGGCGGAGCTATCGCTTAATCCGCTTATCCTGTTGAAAACTCAACGCGTTTATTATATCAAATTACCCCCGCGTTGTCAATCGTTACATAAAAGTATTCCGATATTGTATTTTTTCGTTTTTGTTTATTTCCACGGTCTGATTTTTTCTCAGCCCTTTCACCTACAGCAAATCCGAAAGCTTTTTACTGTTTAGATAATTCTGTATCATATCGTTAAGCTCCGTCCACATCGGAAGCGTGTCGCAGCCTGAGGCTCTGGGACAGATTTCCGCGCCGTTTTCAAGGCAGGACACGACAGCGAGCGAGCTTTCGGTAACGTTCAGAATTTCCCCGACCGAGTATTCCTCGGGCTTGCGAGAGAGCTTGTATCCCCCGCCTTTTCCGCTCATTCCCTTTAAAAGCTTCGCTTTTACGAGCTCCTTTACGATTATTTCCAAATACTTTTTTGAGATACCCTGCTTTTCGGCTATGTCCTTAAGCGGCACGTAATTTTCACTGTTTCTATGCGCTAAATCTATCATAACCCTCAGCGCGTAACGTCCTTTTGTCGAAATCATTTCTTCCCCTCCGTTTCTTATTACTAACCTATTGTACCACAGGGTGAGTTGGTAAATCAACATATTTTTTATTTACCTATTGACACAGTAGGTAAATATGATATATAATACTTTTGAAAGGAAGTTGAGGCTATGAAGATATACGCGGACAACGCCGCTACGACAAAGATGAGCGACGCGGCAATCGAAACGATGACGAGGTATATGAAGGAATGTTTCGGAAACCCCTCCAGCCTGTACACCATAGGTCAGAAGGCTAAGGAGGAGCTCGAAAACGCCAGAGCGGAAATCGCAAGGCTTATTAACGCCGAGCCGAGGGAGATAATCTTCACCTCGGGAGGAAGCGAAGCGGACAACCAGGCGCTGCTCTCGGCGGCGCTTTTGGGCAAGAAAAAGGGCAAAAAACATATTATCTCAAGCGCGTTTGAGCATCACGCGATTTTGCACACGCTGAATAAGCTCGAAAAATACGGCTTTGAGGTAACGCTTCTGCCCGTACACGAGAACGGAATAATTGTACCCGACGAGCTCGAAAAAGCTATACGCGAGGACACCTGCCTTGTCACGATAATGACGGCGAATAATGAAATCGGCACAATTCAACCGATAGAGCAAATCGGAGAAACCTGCAAAAAACACGGCGTTATTTTCCACACCGACGCCGTACAGGCGGTCGGACACCTGCACATAGACGTAAAAAAACAGAATATAGATATGCTTTCGGCGTCAGCGCATAAATTCCACGGACCGAAGGGAGTCGGTTTTCTGTACGCGAAAAAGGGAATAATTCTCTCGAACTTAATCGAGGGCGGAGCTCAGGAACGCTCGAAACGCGCGGGTACGGAAAACGTCCCGGGAATAGCGGCGATGACAACGGCGCTTAAGGAAGCTGTGGAAAATATGGACAAACACAACGCCAATATGAAAGAAATCAGAGATTATCTTATAGAAGGTCTGAGCGAAATCCCCCACAGCGCTCTCAACGGCGACGCCGAAAGACGACTTGCGGGCAACGTTAATTTCAGTTTTGAGGGAATCGAGGGCGAGTCTATTCTTATACTGCTCGACCAGAAAGGGATTTCCGCCTCGTCGGGAAGCGCCTGTACCTCGGGAGCTCTCGACCCGAGTCACGTGCTGCTTTCTATCGGTCGAATCCACGACGTGGCTCACGGCTCCTTAAGGCTTTCCATAGATGAAAAGATAGAAAAAGCCGAAGCGGACTATATCATCAGCTCGGTCAAAGAGGTAGTAGAACACTTACGAAGCTTCTCCCCCGTATGGAGAGATTTAACAGCAGGCAAAAAGGAATTCATTTTAAAATAGGAGGACAATATGGCACTATACAGCGAAAAAGTTATGGAACATTTTTTACAGCCCAGAAACGTGGGCGTTATAGAGAACGCGGACGGCGTAGGAGAAGTCGGCAACGCTAAATGCGGAGATATTATGAAGATGTATCTCAAAATCGACGACGATATTATTACGGACGTGAAGTTCGAAACCTTCGGCTGCGCAAGCGCGATTGCCTCCAGCTCAATGGCGACCGAGCTTATAAAGGGACAGCGTGTCGAGGACGCTATGAAGCTCACCAACAAGGCGGTAGCGGAGGCTCTGGACGGCTTGCCCGCTTATAAAATGCACTGCTCAGTTCTCGCTGAGGAAGCCATTCAATCGGCTCTTGAGGACTACAACAGCAAAAAAATAAAATAAATTCCAGAAAACCTATTGACATACTAGGTTTAATATGCTATAATGCGTTTGTCGCAAGGGAGAAAGGAATAAACTTTCTTTCAGGACAGTAAAATAAAGGAGAAATCAAAAATGTTAAACCGCACAACTTCAAAAGTGAATAACTGTTGGCGAATGATGTGTTGTCGAATGATGTACTCCCGGGCATATAATATGGTCGGAGCGTTCGGCTTTTCGCCTGTGCTCCGAAATTCGCGATAAAGTTGTTAAAGCGTTTTGTACCATTTGCCCGGGAGCTGAGCCCTCGGGCTTTTATTATGATTAAAAGCAAAACACAATTTTATTTATGAAAGGATTTTTAAAATGAGCAATTATAGATTTGAAACAAAACAGTTACACGTAGGACAGGAGCAGGCAGACCCCGCTACAGATTCAAGAGCCGTTCCGATTTATCAGACAACCTCATACGTATTCCACAATTCCAAGCACGCCGCTGACCGATTCGGACTTGCCGACGCGGGCAACATCTACGGCAGACTTACCAACACCACTCAGGATGTGCTTGAAAAAAGATTAGCCGCTCTGGAGGGCGGCAGCGCGGCTCTGGCTCTCGCCTCGGGAGCGGCGGCGATTACATACACTATCGAGGCTCTCGCCGCTGACGGCGGACATATCGTAGCGCAAAAGACTATCTACGGAGGAAGCTACAACCTTCTCTCCCACACGCTTCCGCAATACGGAATAACAACCACATTCGTAGACGCTCACAATTTATCGGAAATCGAAAACGCCATTCAAGGTAACACGAGAGCGATTTACCTCGAAACCCTCGGCAACCCGAACAGCGATATCCCCGATATCGACGCTATCTCAGAGCTTGCCCACCGTCACGGACTTCCCGTAGTCGTAGACAACACCTTCGGCACGCCTTATCTTATAAGACCGATTGAGCACGGCGCTGACATCGTAGTTCATTCCGCCACAAAATTTATAGGCGGTCACGGCACAACCCTCGGCGGAATAATCGTGGAGTCGGGAAAATTCAACTGGAAGGCAAGCGGCAAATACCCCAACATAGCCGAACCGAACCCGAGCTACCACGGCGTTTCGTTCTACGACGCTGTAGGAGAAGCGGCGTTCGTAACATATATCAGAGCGATTCTTCTTCGCGACACAGGAGCTACGATTTCACCGTTCAACGCTTTTCTGCTGTTGCAGGGCGTGGAAACTCTCTCCTTAAGACTGGAAAGACACGCCGAAAACACAAAGAAGGTCGTGGAATTTCTTAGCTCTCACCCGCTTGTGGAAAAGGTTAACCACCCCTCTCTCCCCGATCACCCCGACCACGAGCTCTACAACAGATACTTCAAAAACGGCGGAGCTTCGATTTTCACGTTTGAGATAAAGGGCGGACGCGAGCAGGCGTGGAAGTTTATAGATAACCTGAGAATTTTCTCGCTTCTCGCGAACGTAGCGGACGTAAAGAGTCTGGTTATTCACCCCGCGTCCACCACTCACTCCCAGCTTTCGACAGAGGAATTAAACGAGCAGGGAATTTTTGAGAACACAATAAGGCTCTCGATCGGCACGGAGCATATCGACGATATTATAGACGACTTAAAAACCGCTTTCGCGGCATTGATATAAATTCAATTAATTTTATTAAGGAGTAATAACTATGTCAAACATTTATAAAGGAACACTCACACTTATCGGAAACACACCTCTCGTTGAGGTCGAAAACATCGAAAAGGATCTCGCTCTTGAAGCGACGCTCCTCGTAAAGCTGGAATACTTCAACCCCGCGGGAAGCGTTAAGGACAGAATCGCGAAAGCAATGATTGAGGACGCGGAGCAGAAGGGCTTAATCGACGAAAACACCACCCTGATCGAACCCACCTCGGGCAATACGGGAATCGGACTCGCGGCGATCGCCGCGGCTAAGGGCTACAGAATTATCCTCACAATGCCCGAAACGATGAGCGTGGAAAGAAGAAATATCCTCAAAGCCTACGGCGCTGAGCTCGTGCTCACAGACGGCACAAAGGGAATGAAGGGAGCTATCGCAAAAGCCGAGGAGCTTCACAGTGAAATCGAAAACAGCTATATCCCCTCGCAGTTTTCAAACCCCGCTAACCCCGCAGTTCACAAGGCGACTACAGGCCCCGAAATCTGGAAGGATACCGACGGCAGCGTTGATATTTTCGTAGCGGGCGTCGGCACAGGCGGAACCATTACGGGCGTAGGCGAGTATCTTAAGGAGCAGAACCCCGACGTTAAGGTCGTAGCGGTTGAGCCCGAAACCTCTCCCGTACTCTCGAAGGGCACAGCGGGAGCGCATAAAATCCAGGGAATCGGAGCGGGCTTCGTTCCCGACGTTTTAAACACAAAGGTATACGACGAGGTAATCGCCGTCGCTAACGAGGACGCGTTCGAAACCTCAAAGCTCATCGCGAAAAAGGAAGGCGTATCCGTCGGAATTTCATCGGGTGCAGCTTTAAAGGCGGCTATCGAGCTAGCTAAAAAGCCCGAAAACAAGGGCAAAACAATAGTAGCTCTCCTGCCCGACAGCGGCGACAGATATTACTCCACTCCCCTGTTCACAGAATAATAAGACATCGGCTTTTCCATTCTTAAAGAGGCGTGACACATTAATTGTGCCGCGCCTCTTTTTATGTGACAGGAAATTACTCAAAAAATGATTTGTATTGCCCGCTCAGTTGCACGATGCTCGCGCGCTTTCTTGTATGATATGAAAAGTGAAATGTCAGTTTCTTTCATTAAAGTTCCCTAAAAAGCTGAACTCGGGCATTTCCTCGCTGAGCTGACATAGAAGCTTTGTAACGCCGACTGTTTTTACGCTTCCCGAAAAGTCGAGATAGAAAAGATACTCGAAGTCCCTGCCCGAAATCGGACGCGACTCGATTTTCGTAAGGTTAAGCCCCAGCGAATTAAAGCGGCACAAAAGGCTGTACAAGGAGCCTGTGACGTGAGGGAGCGAGAAGCAAAGGCTTACCTTGTTCGCGTTTTCGCTTATGTACAGTTTTTTTGAAATCACGATAAAACGGGTAGTGTTATTCGGGTTGTCCTGCAAATGGTTGTCGAGAATTTTAAGCCCGTATTCCTCAGCCGCCTTGTAGGGACAAATAGCGGCGAGATTCAGGCGTTTTTCACGGGCGGTATTTCTGGCGGCTACGGCGGTGTTGGAGCAAGGCAGCGGCTCAAAGCCCTTTTTGCCCGTGTAAAGCTCGCACTGCGACAGCGCCTGCGGATGCGACATCACCTTTTCGATATCGGAAAGCTCCGCTTGTCTAAGCCCTGCCAGGCAATAATCTATCGGCATATCGTACGCTTTGACTATATAAAAGCGGTAGCGAAGAATCAAATCGTAAACCGCGCTGACAGAACCCGCCGTGGAATTTTCCACAGGCAGAATTCCGTAGTCGCACTCGCCCCTTTGAACAGCCTCAAAAACGTCCTCGAACGTCTTATAGCTGTGAAGCTCGCCCTCGGGGAACAGACACAGAGCCGCTTCGTGGGAATTAGCTCCCTTAATGCCCTGAAACGCAACTCGGGCGTTTTTTATATCTGGCATTGGAGCGGCGTTTTCTATTTCTTCTTTTAAAGAATTATCCTTGTCAATTATATCATACTGAACGGCACGGCTTAACTCCATAAGATTGGAGTACATCAGCTTCACAGCCGAGCCGTATTCACCGCCGAGCTGCTGCGCCTTTTCAAGAACCTCGCGCTCACGCTTTATATCCATAACAGGGAGAGAGTTTTCCTTTTTGTACAGCGCCACCTGCTTCGAGATATCCATACGCCTTTTAAACAGGCTCACCATTTCTCTGTCTACGCGGTTTATTTGCGCTCTCAATTCCTTTAAATCTGTCATTTTAAACATTCCTTTAACGCTATGATTTTTTCTGAGACCTTTTTGAATTGCTCGGGCGTAAGCGACTGAGCGCCGTCGGACAGCGCGTGGGGCGGGTCGTTGTGCACCTCTATGATAAGCCCGTCCGCTCCCGCGGCAACCGCCGCCATAGCGAGAGGCTCGACAAGCCAGCTTTTTCCCGAGGCGTGGCTCGGGTCTACGACCACGGGCAGGTGAGAAAGCTTTTTAACTATCGGAATCGCTGAGATATCGAGGGTATTTCTGGTATAGTTTTCGTAGGTTCG
This sequence comes from uncultured Ruminococcus sp., assembly GCA_902797225.1. Taxonomy (GTDB): domain Bacteria; phylum Bacillota; class Clostridia; order Oscillospirales; family Acutalibacteraceae; genus Ruminococcoides. The sequence continues at coordinate 6,572 of CADBSD010000109.1, forward strand.
GATTCCTCTTTCGCACAGAATAACGTTATCGTTACCGCCCGCCATAATGTACTCGGCGCTCATAAGCCACTCCTCGATCGTCGCCGACAGTCCGCGCTTTAATAAAACGGGCTTGTCGGTTTTTCCGAGCTCCTTGAGCAAATCGAAATTCTGCATATTTCGCGCTCCTACCTGGATAATATCGACGTTCTCGAACATATCTATATGCTCTGTACGCATTATCTCGCTTACTATCGGAAGCCCCGTTTCCTTGCGGGCGATTTTCATCAGGTCAAGCCCTTCCGATTTAAGCCCTTGGAACGCGTAAGGAGAGGTTCTCGGCTTAAACGCTCCGCCCCGAAGTATGGTCGCTCCCGATTCTTTTACGCTTTTCGCTATATCGACAATCTGCTTTTCGCTCTCGACCGAGCACGGGCCCGCCATAATATGCAGGCTTCCGTCGCCGATACTCACGTTTTCGCTGACCTTGACAACGGTGTTTTCGGGGTGGAATTTGCGGTTAGCCTTTTTGTAGGGCTCCTGTACGCGCTTGACGCTCTCGACGATATCCTGAGCGTCGATATACTCGATATCGACCGTGTGAGTGTCACCGATCAAGCCTAAAACGGTGGAATGGACTCCGTCCCAGCGGTTGACCTTAACGTCGTAATCGGAACAGAGCTTATCGGTGAAAAGCTGAATCCTCTCAGGCGGTGTTGACGGTTTTAATACGATAATCATAGTAATTACTCCTTTTTCAATAAAAAATATAAAACAAAAAGGGCGTGACACTCGGTTAAAGTGCCACACCCTGTGTAATTTAATTTATATCTCACACATTATCAGCATAGCAAATTAACCCTACCGTTTGTAAAGGCGGTAAAGCTAAATGTAAAGCTGAAATTGTTTGTGTTAAGATAGTTTTTCATAGTTATCCTCAAATCATTAAACTGACACTATTATAGAATCTGAAAATTCTTTTGTCAATAGATTTTTTTAACGGGCTGAAATCTTTCACATCAGAGCCGCTTTGATAAACGCGGAAAAAAGCGGGTGGGGCTTGTTGGGACGGCTCTTGAATTCGGGGTGGTACTGAACTCCGACGAAGAACGGTCTGTCTGAGAGCTCGACGGTTTCGACAAGCGTACCGTCAGGCGAAAGTCCAGAGAGCGTCAGTCCCGCGTTTTCGAGCGTTTCTCTGTACTCGTTGTTGAACTCGTAGCGGTGACGGTGGCGTTCGCTGATTTCGCTTTTTCCGTATGCTTTCTTCATAGTCGTGCCGTCCTTGATAACGCAGGGATAAGCGCCGAGCCTGAGCGTTCCGCCCTTGTCGGTGTCGTCGTTCTGGTCGGGCAGAAAGTCAATTACCTTCGGAACATTCTGAGCGAATTCGCCTGAGTTAGCGTTTTCTATTTTCGCGACGTTACGAGCGTACTCGATAACGGAAATCTGCATACCAAGACAAATTCCAAAGTACGGAAGATTGTTCTCACGGGCGTATTTACACGCCGTAATCATACCCTCGATTCCTCTCTCTCCGAAGCCTCCCGGGACGATAATCCCGTCCATATCGGAGAGTATTTTTTCGACGTTCTCCTCGGTGATTGTTTCGGAATCTATCCAGCTGATATTAACCTTAGCGCTCTGGTAATAGCCCGCGTGGCGCAGAGCCTCGGCTACGCTCAAATACGCGTCGTGAAGCTCAACGTATTTACCGACAAGACCGATATTAACAGTTTTTTCACGGATTTTTATTCGTTCAATCATATGCTCCCAATCGGATAAATCAGGCTTATGGGATTTAAGGTTCAATAAACGGCAGACGATATCGGAGATATGCGCCTTTTCGAGCATAAGCGGAGCCTCGTAAAGAACGGGCAGCGTGAGGTTTTCGATTACGCAGTCGGGCCATACGTTGCAGAAGCCCGCGATTTTGTCGAATATCGTCCTGTCGGTAATCGGCTCGTCTGTTCTCAGAATAATTATGTCGGGCGATACTCCAAGGCCCTGCAGCTCCTTTACGCTGTGCTGTGTGGGCTTGCTCTTGTGCTCGCCAGACGCCTTTAAGTAAGGCACCAGGGTAACGTGAATGTACAGTCGGTTTTCTTTTCCGACCTCGTGACCTACCTGGCGGATAGCCTCGATAAACGGCTGGCTCTCGATATCGCCTATCGTTCCTCCGATTTCGGTAATTACGACGTCAGCGTCGGTCTTTTTGCCGACGGAATAGATAAATCTTTTTATCTCGTCGGTGATATGCGGTATGACCTGGACGGTTTTTCCCAGATACTCTCCGCGGCGCTCCTTCGCGAGGACATTTGAATACACCTTACCTGTGGTGAGGTTCGAGTATTTGTTCAAATCCTCGTCGATAAATCTTTCGTAATGTCCTAAATCAAGGTCGGTTTCAGCGCCGTCCTCGGTCACATAAACCTCGCCGTGCTGGTACGGGCTCATTGTACCCGGGTCTACGTTGATATACGGGTCGAGCTTCTGAGCCGCCACGCGCAAGCCTCTCGCCTTTAAAAGCCGTCCGAGAGACGCCGCGGTAATACCCTTGCCGAGTCCCGAAACAACTCCACCAGTAACAAATATATATTTAGCCATATTTTAATTGTCCGCGTCAAGCGTGGACGTTCCTTTCTAAAGTTTCATATCCTCCGCGCTATAGTATCCCGCGAAGTTTCGGCTCCCTGATCATAGGTTGCTGTAAGCCATAAGACTTTCGTCCACTTCTCTGGCGCAGTCGCGTCCGTCGCGGATAGCTCTGACTACGAGCGACTGTCCGCTGTGCATATCGCCCGCGGTAAAGACGTTTTCAACGCTCGTTTTATGGGAGCCGTTTTCGCCCTTTACGTTAGTTCTGGCGTCGAGCTCAACAGAGAAATCCGAGGTTATGTAGCTCTCGCTTCCCAAAAAGCCCGCGGCAATCAAAACGAGCTCGGCTTCGACCTCGTACTCTGAGTTCTCGACCTCTTTCATATTCATTCGTCCCGTTTTTTCGTCTTTCTCAAATTTAAGGCTGACGAGCACCGCGCCTTTGAGTCTGCCGTTTTCGTCCTTTAAAAATCTTTTTACGGTCGTTTGGTAAATTCTCGGGTCTGTGCCGTAAACGTAAGCGGCTTCCTCCTGGCCGTAATCGGTTTTACAAACCCTCGGCCACTGAGGCCAGGGGTTATTCTCGGCGCGCTCGTCGGGAAGCTTCGGCATCATCTCGAGCTGCAAAACGCTTTTGGCGCCGTGACGCACGCAGGTTCCTACGCAATCGTTGCCTGTGTCGCCTCCGCCGATTACTATAACATTTTTGTTTTTCGCGGAAATATATGTGCCTTCCTCAAGGTTGTTGTCGAGCAGGGCTTTTGTAGTGGATTTAAGGAAATCCACGGCGAAGTAAATACCCTCGGCTTCTCTGCCCTCAACATTTATATCACGCGGATGTGACGCTCCGCAGGCAAGGATAATACGGTCGAACTCGCCTAAGAGCACGTCCGCTTTGATATCCTTACCAACATTTACGCCTGTTTTAAACTCAATTCCCTCCGCCTTCATAATCTCGATACGGCGGTTGATTATTGTTTTTTCGAGCTTCATATTCGGGATACCGTACATCATCAGTCCGCCGACTCTGTCCGAACGCTCAAAAACGGTAACGCTGTGTCCCCGTCTGTTGAGCTGGTCCGCCGCCGCGAGTCCCGAAGGGCCTGAGCCTATTACGGCTACTTTTTTACCTGTTCTGACCTTTGGCGGATTCGCCTTCGCCCAGCCGTTTTTATAGGCTGTTTCCACAATAGCGTACTCGTTGTTCCGAACCGTAACAGCGTCGCCGTTAGCGCCGCAGGTACACGCCTTCTCGCAAAGCGCGGGGCAGACTCTCGAGGTGAACTCGGGGAAATTGTTGGTGATCCTGAGCCTCTGGTACGCCTGTTCCATAGAATTCCTGTAGACTAAATCGTTCCACTCGGGAATGAGGTTGTTAAGCGGACAGCCGCTTATCATACCTCCGATATTCATACCCGACTGGCAGAAGGGTACGCCGCATTCCATACAGCGCGCCGCCTGATTTCTGCGGCTTTCGGGTGATAACAGCTCGTGAAATTCGTTAAAATTCGTGATACGTTCTTTTACGGAGAAAGCGCGGGTTTCCTCACGCTCATATTCTAAAAATCCTGTGGGCTTTCCCATTATTGCTCCTCCTTTATCAAAGTATAAAACGCTTCTATCTTAGCCTCGTCCGTGTTAAGGCCTTTCGCTTCTCCCTTTGCGATTTCTTCGGTGATACGCTTGTAATCGTGAGGGATGATTTTCTTGAACAGCGGCAGGTAGGCTTTAAAATCAGCTAAAATCCTCTTGCCCTTTTCGGAGCCTGTCGCCTTTACGTGTTCCTCGATAAGCGCTTTCAGCTTGTCGATATCCGCTTTCTCAAAAAGCTCCGTACATTCCACAAGCTCCTTGTTAAGCCTGCGGTAGAGGTGGTGGTGTTCGTCGAGCACATAAGCGATACCGCCCGACATACCCGCGGCGAAGTTTTTGCCTGTTTTACCCAAAACTACGACCATACCGCCTGTCATATACTCACAGCCGTGGTCGCCGACTCCCTCGACAACCGCCAAAGCGCCCGAGTTTCGAACGCAGAAGCGCTCGCCCGCTACGCCGTTTATAAAGGCTTTTCCCGAGGTCGCTCCGTAGAGAGCTACGTTGCCGACAATGATATTTTCCTCAGCCTTAAAGCGCGAATCCTTCGGAGGATAAAGCACAAGCTTACCGCCCGAAAGTCCCTTTCCGAAATAGTCGTTGCTGTCCCCTCTGAGCTCAAGCGTAAGTCCCTTGGGGATAAACGCTCCGAAGCTCTGACCGCCCGAACCGTTGCAGACTACTTTGTAGCTGTCCTCCTTAAGCGTGCCCTTGAAGCGCTTTGTAAGCTCTGAGCCGAACGCCGTACCGACTGTACGGTCAGTGTTTTTAACGTCGATTTCAATACTCTGGGCGCTCTTTTTGTTGAGCTTGAACTGCTTTTCAAGCACACACTCGTCGAGCGTTTCCGAGAGCTTGAAGTCGTAGAGGTTTTTATTATTGTATTCTTCCTTTTCCCCGCCGAAATCAGCGCCTAAAATCGCGGATAAATCTATCTTGCGCTGACTTTCGCTTAGGTTATCTCTTGTTCTTAAAAATTCTGTTCTGCCGACAAGCTCGTCGATTGTACGAACGCCGAGCTTCGACATATATTCTCTCAGTTCCTCGGCGATAAAACGCATAAAGTTAGCCACATATTCGGGCTTGCCCTTAAAGCGTTTTCTCAGCTCGGGGTTCTGGGTAGCTACGCCGAACGGACAGGTATCGAGGTTACAAACCCTCATCATAGCACAGCCGAGCGTCACAAGCGGCGCGGTGGCGAAGCCGTATTCCTCAGCGCCTAAAATCGCGGCAATCGCGACGTCTCTGCCTGTCATAAGCTTACCGTCGGTTTCGATAACCACCTTGTTTCTGAGGTTGTTCATTATTAATGTCTGGTGGGCTTCGGCAAGTCCGAGCTCCCAGGGAAGTCCCGCGTTATAAATCGAGCTTCTCGGAGCGGCGCCAGTACCGCCGTCGTGACCTGAGATAAGGATAACTCCCGCTCCTGCCTTCGCTACGCCCGCGGCGACTGTGCCTACTCCGCACTCTGAAACGAGCTTAACGGAGATACGCGCGTTTTTGTTGGCGTTCTTTAAGTCGTAAATAAGCTGAGCCAAATCCTCGATAGAGTAGATGTCGTGGTGAGGAGGCGGTGAGATAAGCGATACTCCCGGAGTTGAGTGGCGGGTTTTCGCTATCCAGGGGTAAACCTTCATACCGGGGAGATGTCCGCCCTCTCCGGGTTTAGCTCCCTGAGCCATTTTAATCTGGATTTCATCGGCGGAATTGAGGTATTCGCTAGTTACGCCGAAGCGTCCCGAGGCTACCTGCTTAATAGCGGAGCAGCGGTTATTTTTCGTGCCCTTTGTGGCGAGGCGTTCGGGGCTTTCGCCGCCCTCGCCCGAGTTGGACTTACCGTGGAGCATATTCATAGCGAGAGCCAGAGCCTCGTGAGCCTCCTGGCTGATTGAGCCGTAAGACATAGCTCCTGTTTTAAAGCGCTTAACGATTTCCTCAACGCTCTCGACCTCGTCGAGCGGGACGGGATTTTCCGCGTAGTTGAAATCAAGAAGTCCTCTCAGACTTACGGGACTCATCTCCTCGGTAATCATACTCGTGTACTTTTTGAACAGTCCGTAGTCGCCCGTACGCGTCGCGGTCTGTAATGTATGAATTGTCTGAGGATTATAAAGGTGCTCCTCTTTTCCGCTTCTGAATTTATGGCTTCCGCGAGAAGTAAGCTCGAAGCTTGTTTCAAGCCCAAGCGGGTCGAACGCCGCCGTATGAAGCTTGTCAACGGTTTTTTCGATATCCTTCAGTGTGATACCGCCGACGCGGCTTACCGTACCCGTGAAATAGTTTTCGATTACGTCCTCTCCGATTCCGATAGCCTCGAAAATCTGCGAGCCTAAGTAGGACTGGATTGTAGAAATACCCATTTTGGAGGCGATTTTAACGATTCCGTGAAGCACGGCGGAGTTGTAGTCGCTCACCGCGGCATAGTAGTCCTTATCGAGTAAATCGTCGTGAATAAGCTCGTGAATCGTTTCCTGAGCGAGATAGGGATTGACCGCCGTAGCTCCGTAACCTAAAAGCGTAGCGAAGTGGTGAACCTCACGCGGCTCGGCGCTTTCCAGCACGATCGAGAGCGAGGTTCTGCGCTTTGAGGCTACAAGATGCTGATGAAGCGCGGAAACGGCTAGTAACGAAGGAATGGCGAGGTGGTTTTCGTCCACTCCCCTGTCGGACAGGATAAGAACATTCGCGCCGTCCTTGTACGCCTTGTCAGCCTCAATATAAAGACGGCGGATAGCCTTCTTCAGAGAGGTGTTCTTATAATATAGTATAGGAATAACGGCAACCTTAAAGCCGTTCTCCCTCATATTCTTCAGCTTTAAAATATCTGTTGAGGATAAAATCGGGTTGTGGATTTTAATAACCTTACAGTTCTCGGGCTTTTCCTCGAGAATATTTCCCGACTCGCCGAGATAGACTGTAGTTGAGGTTACGATTTCCTCTCTTATAGCGTCAATCGGCGGGTTTGTAACCTGAGCGAAAAGCTGTTTGAAGTAGTTAAACAGCGGTTGAGGCTCGTGCGAAAGCGGAGGTAAGGGACTGTCCGTACCCATTGAAGCGATTTGCTCCGAGCCGTTTTTCGCCATAGGCAGAATCGAGGTCATAACGTCCTCGTATGTATAGCCGAACGCCTTCTGGAGCTTTCTGCGCTCGGCTCTGTGGTGCTCCTCAACCTTTAAATTAGGAATCTTAAGGTCTTTCAGCTTGATAAGATTGCTGTCGAGCCATTCGCCGTAGGGCTGTCTATTCGCGTAGCGGGTTTTAAGCTCGTCATCGTCAACAAGCTCGCCCTTTACGGTATCGACGAGAAGCATTTTACCGGGACGGAGTCTGTCCTTTCTTACAACTTTTTCAGGGGCTATGGGAAGCGCTCCGACCTCGGAGGAAAGAATAAGATTATCGTCGTCGGTAATATAATATCTCGACGGTCTTAATCCGTTTCGGTCTAACACCGCGCCCATAATATCACCGTCGGAGAAAAGGATTGACGCGGGGCCGTCCCAGGGCTCCATCATAGTGGCGTAATACTGGTAGAAGTCCTTTTTCTCACGGCTCATAGTACCGTTTCTGTCCCATGGCTCGGGTATCGTTATCATAACCGCCAGGGGTAGATCCATACCGCTCATAACGAGAAATTCCAGCGTGTTATCAAGCATAGCGGAGTCGGAACCCTCGGCGTTTACAACGGGTATCACCTTATCCAAATCGCCCTTGAGGTGTTCGCTGCGCATATTTTCCTCACGCGCGAGCATTTTATCGGCGTTACCTCGGATTGTGTTGATTTCGCCGTTGTGAACAATCATTCTGTTCGGGTGAGCTCTCTCCCAGCTCGGGTTGGTGTTTGTTGAGAAACGGGAGTGAACAAGAGCTATAGCGCTCTCAAAATCCTCGTCCTGTAAGTCGGTAAAAAAGTTGCGTAAATCACCGACAAGAAACATACCTTTATATACAATAGTTCTCGAGGACAATGAAACAACGTACGTATCCTCGTTACTCTGCTCAAAAATCTTACGCGCGACATAAAGCCTGCGGTCAAATTCCAGCCCGCGCTTCACACCCTCGGGGCGCTCGATAAAGCACTGCTGAATATTCGGCATACATTCTATCGCGCGGCTGCCGATAGCTCCCTCGTGATAAGGAACGGGACGCCAGCCCAGAACCTTAAGCCCTTCCTTTTCGGCTATGATTTCAAACATCTTTTTAGCCTGGTTTCTGAAAAGCTCGAACTGAGGGAAGAAGAACATACCCACAGCGTAGTCGCGCTCTGATTTAAGCTTTATACCTATTTCAGCCGCGGCTTTTTTGAAGAACCTGTGGGAAATCTGCGTAAGAATACCTACGCCGTCGCCTGTTTTACCTTCGGCGTCCTTTCCCGCGCGGTGCTCCAGCGTTTCAACGATTGTAAGAGCATCCTCAACTGTTTTATGAGATTTCGCTCCCTTGATATTTACGACAGCGCCTATTCCGCAGTTGTCATGTTCAAACTCGGGGGAATACAGACCTTTAGAAGTCATATGTATCATTCCTTTCCATTCTTTATCGCTTTAAATCGTAAATTACTCTAGCATTATACAACTACTATGAAGGATTGTCAATACAAAATTGCAATTTTATTTTACAAAAAATTCATTTTTTTAATTTTTCTTTATATAATTGAAACGAACTCGCCGAAATATTGCAAGAAAATAAAAAAATATTGCAAAAATCTATTGACAAGACGAATTTGTTGAGTTATACTTTACGGCGTAAACAGGGCGGAGAAAATCCAAAATAAACTTATTTCCGCTTTGCAATAAAGATTGGAGTGTGTACAATGAAAAACGTATCGGAATACTTCGGAGTGAACGTATTCAACGACAGAAAAATGCAGGAAAGGCTTCCCAAAGCCACCTACAAGGCTCTGAAGAAAACTATCGAGAGCGGAGAAAACCTCGACCTCAGCGTCGCTAACGTAGTAGCTAACGCGATGAAGGACTGGGCGGTTGAAATGGGATGTACCCATTACACCCACTGGTTCCAGCCTATGACAGGCATTACAGCCGAAAAACATGACAGCTTTATTTCCCCTAACGGCGACGGCGAGGTTATTATGGAGTTCTCGGGCAAGGAGCTTATCAAAGGCGAACCCGACGCGTCCTCGTTCCCCTCAGGCGGTATCAGAGCTACCTTCGAAGCCAGAGGCTATACAACCTGGGACCCGACTTCTCCCGCGTTCATCAGAGAAAAGACGCTCTATATTCCGACAGCGTTTTGTTCTTATACAGGTCAGGTGCTCGACAAAAAGACGCCGCTTTTACGTTCTATGGAAAAGCTCAGCTCACAGGCTGTTAAGGTGCTTCACTTACTCGGCAAAACCGACGTAAACAGAGTTACTACAACCGTAGGCCCTGAGCAGGAATACTTCCTTATCGACAAGGAAATGTACGATAAGCGTCCCGACCTTATCTTCACGGGCAGAACCTTATTCGGAGCTATGGCTCCCAAGGGACAGGAGCTTGACGACCATTACTTCGGTTCTATTAAATCAAGAGTATCGGCTTATATGCACGATTTGGACGAGGAGCTCTGGAAGCTCGGCGTTTACGCTAAGACAAAGCACAACGAGGTTGCTCCCTCACAGCACGAGTTAGCTCCCATATTTACGACCTCAAATATCGCGACCGACCACAACGAGCTCTGTATGGAGGTTATGAAAAAGACAGCCGAAAAGCACGGACTCGTTTGTCTGCTTCACGAGAAGCCTTTCGCGGGCGTTAACGGCTCGGGTAAGCACAACAACTGGTCGATTTCTACAAACACAGGCGAAAACCTCCTCAACCCGGGTAAACGTCCCGAAGAAAACCTGCAGTTCCAGCTTTTCCTCGCGGCAGTAGTTAAGGCTGTGGACGAATATCAGGACTTACTCAGAATTACAGTAGCCTCAGCAGGCAACGACCACCGCTTAGGAGCTAACGAAGCGCCTCCCGCGATTATCTCTATGTATCTCGGCGACGACTTAGGCGCTCTGGTCGAGAGCATTATCGAAGGCAAGGACTACAAGAGCCACAAGGCGGCTCGTATGGGAACAGGCGTTGACGCTCTGCCCGATTTCAAAAAGGACAACTCGGACAGAAACCGTACCTCACCGTTCGCTTTCACAGGCAATAAATTTGAGTTCAGAGCTTTGGGCTCGTCGCTGAATATCGCCTGCCCGAACTATATGCTCAACACAATGGTAGCTCAGCAGCTCAGCGAGTTTTATGACAGATTAAAGGATTCAGACGACCTCGAAAGCGAGCTCAAGGCGCTTATCAAAGACGTTTTGACACAGCACAGGAGAATTATCTTCAACGGCGACAACTACTCCGACGAGTGGGTTAAGGAAGCAGAAAAGCGCGGGCTTTGCAACTACAAGAGCTTACCCGAGGCTATGGAGCATTATATTGATAAAAAGAATGTCAATTTATTCGCGCTTAACGGCATTGTAACAGAAGAAGAAATGCACGCGCGTTATGAAATCGAGCTCGAGCAGTACTCAAAGCTCCTCAATATCGAGGCGCTCACAATGCTCGATATGGCTAAAAAGGATATCGCTCCCGCGGTTATGGCGTTTGTAAAAGAGCTTTCCGAGGGTGTAGCGGTGAAGAAGAGTATTTCAAGCAGCCTTTCTACATACGCGGAGGAAAAGCTTCTCTCGAGCCTTTGCTCAAAGCTTGAGGAATTCGTTAAGAAAACCGACGAGCTTGACATCTCCGTTAAGAAGTCCGGCGACTACACCGATAATCTTGAGCTTGCCAAGTACTACAGAAACACGGTATTCAAGAAGATGAACGAGCTTCGAGAACTCGGCGACAGTATGGAGAAAGAAACCTCCGCTAAGTACTGGCCTTATCCTTCATACGGCGAGATTCTGTTCGGCGTATAATTAAGGTATAAATATATTATTGTAATTTTTTGGAGTGATTAGAAATGAATGAAGCGGTAAAAGAGCTTGTCACGCAGGCAACCTCAGAACAACTATTCGCGGTCTGGTTCTTAATCGGCGCCGCTCTGGTATTCTGGATGCAAGCAGGCTTCGCTATGGTCGAAGCGGGCTTCACCAGAGCCAAAAACACAGGTAACATCATAATGAAAAACCTTATGGATTTCTGTATCGGAACGGTTACATTTATCCTTATCGGTTTTGGACTATTAATGGGCGAGGATTTATTCGGTCTTATCGGACAGCCCGGATTTGATATCTTTACAGCCTATAAGAGCTTCGATTTTTCGAGCTTTGTATTCAACCTTGTATTCTGCGCCACAACGGCTACGATCGTTTCGGGCGCTATGGCTGAACGCACCAAGTTTTTATCCTACTGCGTTTACTCGGCGGTTATCTCAGCCGTTATCTACCCGATTGAAGCACACTGGATTTGGGGCGGCGGCTGGCTTGCGCAAATGGGCTTCCACGATTTCGCGGGCTCGTGCGCGATTCATATGGTCGGCGGTATCTCAGCTTTAATCGGCGCTAAGATTCTCGGCGCTCGTATCGGAAAGTTTAAGCGCGACGAAAACGGCAAGGTCGTTAAGGTCGGAGCTTTCCCCGGTCACAATATCGCGCTCGGCGCGTTAGGCGTATTTATCCTCTGGCTCGGCTGGTACGGATTCAACGGCGCGGCGGCGACTTCTGTGAAGCAGCTTGGTTCAATCTTCCTGACAACGACTGTCGCTCCCGCTATCGCCACTGTGGTTTGTATGGTTTTCACCTGGATCAAATACGGCCACCCCGATGTAAGTATGTGTTTAAACGCCTCGCTCGCGGGTCTTGTAGCGATTACGGCGGGCTGTGACGTAACAGACGCTTTCGGCGCTGTTGTTATCGGAGCGGTATCGGGACTTCTTGTATGCTTCGGCGTATGGCTTCTCGACTACAAGCTCCATATCGACGACCCTGTCGGAGCTGTCGCGGTACATATGCTCAACGGTATCTGGGGTACTCTCGCGGTAGGTCTTTTTGCTACCGACACTGCCCCCGCTTACGCTATCGCCAACGCTTCGGGCAAAAAGCTTGTCGGTCTGTTCTACGGCGGCGGATTTGAGCTTATGGGCTTACAGCTTTTAGGCTTCGCGGCTGTCGCGGGCTGGACAGTAGTTACAATCACAGTAGCTTTCCTCGTTATCAAAAAGGTACTCGGACTCAGAGTTTCACGCGAGGAGGAAATCACAGGTCTCGACGAAACAGAGCACAATATGCCTTCGGCTTACGCGGGCTTCAGTATGACGCCTGAATATGTCGAGGAGAACGGAGAATTCACTCCCGTACTCGTCAGCGGCGACGCTCCCGTAGCGGAAGCTATCCCCGTTAAGAAAATGCCGACCTTCGACGACGGCACACCGAAAATCAGCAAGGTTGAGATTATCTGCCGCGAGTCAAGGCTCGAGCCCTTAAAGAACGCTATGATGAAAATCGGCATTACGGGTATGACGGTATCTCACGTACTCGGCTGCGGTGTTCAGAAGGGTAAGCCCGAATACTACAGAGGCGTACAGATTGAAACAAATCTCCTGCCAAAGGTACAGGTTGACATAGTGGTTTGCACCGTACCCGTAGGCAAGGTAATCGAAGCGGCGAAAAAGACGCTTTACACAGGACATATCGGCGACGGTAAAATCTTTGTATATGACGTTGAGGAAGTTGTAAAGGTAAGGACAGGTCAGACAGGACTTGAGGCTATGCAGAACTACGACAATTAAGTCTTAATCTTATTCCTCTTATATATCGGAAAGTATCAGAAACAGCTGGAAATAACCCGAGATTATCAGAGTTTATTTCTTACTGTTGACTAAAAAAACATAAACCAGCTTTCCATCCATTCTTTATAGCGGAAGACGCGTACATCTTAATTGATGTCGCGCCTTCTGTTTTTATGCTCTTTTTCTGCCTGAAACCGCTGAAATCGCAATTAATTTTACTTAATAATTCAAAAAATAACTAAATACAACACTATAAATGGGATAAGTTTTGTTTTATTGCAAGAAGATAGATATTTCCTGCAATTTTATATTGACAAAAAAGCTCAGTTAGTCTATACTTATACCGTTGAATAATTGAATGGAATAATCGGTATTCTTGTCCCCCGAAGGACAACACCTATAAAACTAAAACGACTGAATTTCCACTTGCGTTTTACCCGCCCACGGTAAGGCTGTAAGCAATTATAATGTCTATTATGTGGGCGGAAAGGCTATGAAAAATTATGTGCGGAATTGTTGGATATGTAGGACCCCGCGACTGCTCGGACGTACTTGTTTCGGCGCTCACAAAGCTTGAATACAGAGGCTATGACTCGGCGGGTATCGCGGTGTTTGAGAACGGCAAAATCGAAGTCGCTAAAACCAAGGGCAGACTTTCCGACTTAGTCGATAAAATGAAAAAGGAAGGCAAGCCTCAGGGACACGCGGGAATCGGTCACACACGCTGGGCTACTCACGGAGAGCCGTCCGACATCAACTCTCACCCCCACTCGGGCAGACGCGTTACAATCGTACACAACGGAATTATCGAGAACTATAAGGATATAAAAAAATTTTTAATAGAAAATGACCGCACCGAATTCCTCAGCGATACCGATACGGAGGTAGTCGCTCAGCTTCTGGATTTTTACTACGACGGAAATCCTATCCGCTGTATCAGAAAGGTACTTCACGAGATCAGAGGCTCGTTCGCGCTCGGTATCGTATTCGCCGACCGTCCCGAAACCGTTTACGCGGTAAGGTGCGAGTCTCCGCTTATAGTCGGTCAGGGAAAAGGAGAGGCTTTTATCGCCTCCGACGTACCCGCTATTATAAAATACACAAAGGATTATTACCTGCTCGAATACGGCGAAATCGCCGTGCTTAAAAACGGCTCTGTAAGCTTCTGTGACCTTCACGGCAGAATGGTCGAGAAAGAGCTCAAGACCGCAGATTTCGACGAGGACAGCGCGGAAAAGGGCGGCTACGAGCACTTTATGATAAAGGAAATCCACGAACAGCCGACAGCCGTAAAAACAACTATTACCCCGAGAATTGAAAACGGTATGCCCGACTTGAGCGAGTGCGGAATAACCCCCGAGATACTTAGAAGCTTCAACAATATTTTTATCGTCGCCTGCGGTACTGCTATGCACGCGGGAATGGTCGGAAAATACGTTATCGAAAAGCTCGCGAGAGTTTCGGTAACGGTAGATATAGCCTCCGAGTTCCGTTACCGCGACCCGCTGATCGGCGAAAACGACCTCGTTATCATCATCAGCCAGTCGGGCGAAACCGCCGACTCCAAGGCTGTATTGAACCTCGTTAAACAGACAAAAGCGAAATCGCTCGCTATTGTAAACGTAAAGGGAAGCTCCATAGCCAGAGAAGCGGATATGGTCATCTACACCCACGCGGGCCCAGAAATCGCCGTAGCTTCCACAAAAGCGTATATGGTACAGCTTTCCGTAATGTATCTTCTCGCTTTTGAAATGGCGTACGCTAAGGGCAAAATCACCGAATTTGAATGCAGGAATCTCACTGAACAGCTTGTTAAAACTCCCGAGTATATCGAAAAGGCGATTGAGCTCGAGTACAACTGCCAGTACATCTCGACAAAGCTGATTACGGCGGACAGCCTGCTTTACATAGGACGCGGGCTTGACTACGCGCTTTCTATGGAGGGCTCCTTAAAGCTTAAGGAGATTTCATATATCCATTCCGAAAGCTACGCCGCGGGCGAGCTAAAGCACGGCACGATTTCGCTTATCACCGAGGGTATGCCCGTTATCGCCGTAGCTACGCAGAACTCGCTTCTTGAAAAAACCGTAAGCAATATCAAGGAAGTCAAAGCGAGAGGCGCTATGACAATCGTTATCTGTGACGAGTTCGCGGAAATCGACGACGACGCCGTAGACTTCTTGATTCGCATACCGAAAATCTCCGAGGTGCTTATGCCTATGATCGCTACCGTACCTATGCAGCTCCTCGCCTACTACACCTCGGTAAACAAGGGTAACGACGTAGACAAACCGCGTAACCTCGCGAAATCAGTTACCGTTGAATAAACTGCCTGAAACACTCTCACTATAAAAAAGGACAGCCAAAACTCGTTAAGGGTTCTTGGCTGTTCTTTTATTATAAAATTATATCATTTTGCTGAATTCCGATTTATTATATCGTCTATTTCTTTTTCCGTAGAGAAACCAAGCGACGCTCCGTTGAAGCCTATCTTGATTCCCGCGAATACTACCGCTTTCTCAAGCGCTTTTTCAGCGCTTAGTCCTTTCGCGTAATAATGCAGAAACGCTGAGAAAAGCGCGTCGCCCGCTCCTATGGTGTTTATGATTTTTCCGCTTTTATAAGCGGGAACCTCAAACAGCTTATCCTGATCTCCCATAAAAAGCATAGCGCCCTTATCTCCCATTCCGAGCGCGATTATTTTATTATGAAAGCGTTTATATATCTGTCTTATAAAGCTTTCCGCCTCACAGGGCAGGTTTTCGTCGCTCAAAAACAATATATCGGCGTTCTCCATAAAATCGCGGTTGTATTCGTCGTTAACGTCGCTGAGAACGTGAACGTCTGTGGCGGTAAGCGTACCGAGCTTTTTTGCGCGTTTTATAAGCTCCCGATTAAAATTGATGTTACATATAGCGGCGATATCGCACGATTTTAATTCGTCGGTATATTTTTCGGGATTTGCGCTTCGCTCTTGTATATCCTTTAAATCACAGTAAATCTGACGTCGTCCCTCGTTATCGAACAGCACCGCGGAAACGGGGGTGTTCTTCAGGCTGAAGCTTATATTAACGCTGCTTATTTCGTCCGCTTCAAGCTGACTTACAACGCGCCTGCCCTCCTCGTCCCCGCCGAGAAACGACACAAGATTGACCTCGTCGCCGAGCGTTTTCAGCGCCTTCGCTATATTATATCCCACTCCCGAAACGTTGGAGTTTATACCGAAAAACGAGTAATCTATCGGGTAGTATTCAATCGGAAAACCTCTTACAGCGACAGTAGTTTCAACATTCAGAAGCCCCGAAACAAATATTTTCATTTTTTCTCCTTTTATAACATATTTGAAACAGCTCCGAGTCAAGGCTCGGAGCTTTGTTTAATATTTATCCGCGAATTCTCTCAGCTTATTTAAATCGTAAATACCGTTAAGAATTTCTCCCTCTATTATCTCAGCGTCGGGAGCGCTGGGCTTTAGATACTCCACAGCCTTGCCGAAGCCCGAGCTGCCCGAGGTCGCGAAAAGCACGATTTTCTTTCCGCTGAAATCAAACGCCTCGAGGAAGGTGTTAACTATCGTCGGGGCGATATACCACCAAATCGGGAAACCTAAAAAGATAACATCATAGTCGGCGGTATTTACGCCTATGACCTCGATAAGCGGGCGGTGACTCTTGTCGCGCATTTCAACACTGCTGCGCGAGTTCTTGTCTGTCCAGTCCAAATCTTCCTTTTTATACGGCACTACGGGTTTGATTTCATATAAATCCGCTTCTGCCGCGCTCGCTAAATCTTTCGCGATTTTAGCGGTAACTCCGCTCGCCGAAAAATACACCACAAGTTTTTTGCTCATCCTTATCACCTCGTTATTTTACTTTTAGCTTAACCGTTACCGTCCTTGATGCGGAATTATATCCGCTGTTACCCGAGGCGGTAATTTTTAGTTTCAGCTTATATGTTTTCTTCGGATACTTACCTTTCTTTAATGTTACCGCGCCTTTATTATTGACGGAAACCTTATTAAATATCTTAGACGCCGAGCCCTTCTTAATCTTTAAGATTTTAACTGCTCCCTGAGCGGATTTTATCGTCAGAGCCTTAGCCGTCTGTTTAGCTTTTTTGAGCTTTTTGGCTTTAAAAGAAACGGTCTTGGCGTTTACCTTAAGCGGGTTGTTTTTCTTGATTGAAGCGCTCGACACGGGCATTTTTGAGTTGTAGTGGATCGTCGCTTTTTCCAGATTATAATTATTGCTTTCCACTATCTCGATTTTCTTCCAGTCCGACTCGCTGCCGAGATAGTAAACGTCCTTAATAGCCGATTCGTAGTTGAAATTATTATACTCAATTTTCGTCAGGGATTTAGGGATTTGTACTTTCGAAAGACTCTTGCAGTTTTTGAAAAATTGTTCGGGAATTACAGATACGCCGTCCGCGAAAACAAATTCCTTTAAGCTCTCACAGCCGCTGAACAGCGAAACGGGAAGCTCTCTGACGCTTGCGGGAACTGTGATTTTCTCGAGCGCTTTACACATCGCGAACACTCCCGTGCCCATTTCCTCCAAGCCCTCGGGCAGGTTTATTTCCTTAAGACTTTCACATTCGCTGAACGCTAAGTCATCTATGGTCTTTATTGTTTTAGGCAGAGTTACGGTTTTGAGCGACTCGCAGCTTTCAAACGCTTCCTCACATATTTTTTCTGTTCCCTCGCCTATTTTAGCGCTCACAAGCGACGTACAGTATCCGAATACGGTTTTGCCTATTTCCTTTACGCTTCCGGGGATGTTAACGCTCTTGAGCGCTGAGCAGTAGTAGAAGCAGTTGGCGAAAAGCTCCTTAAGCGAGCTTCCGAAATCGACAGTTTCCAGAGCTTTACAGCCTAAAAACGAGCCGTTTCCGATTTTAGCGGGGCTGTCCTTAAAAACAGCCTTCTTAAGCCCGTAACAACTCGAAAACGCGTAAGCGCTTATTTCCTTAAGGCTTTTCGGGAACGTGATTTCCCCGAGCTTTCCGCACTCCTCGAACGCTCCGTTTTCTATTACCTCAAGCTTATCGTTAAGCGTAACCGAGCTTAACGAGGAACAGTTATAAAATGCGTAATCATATATCGTGCTGATATTGCCCTTTAACGTAACTTCCTTAAGCGAGATACAGTTCGAGAACAAGTCCCCCTCGATTTTGGTTAAGGTCGAGGGAAGCTTTACGTCCTCAAGATTGGTACAGTCCGAAAAAGCGCCTTTGTAAAGACCTGTTACACCTTCGTTAACGATAAGATGTTTGATTTTGGTTTGACCTTTAAAAATGTTTATTCCCATTGAGCAATCAGGGCTTACATCCGTGTGAGGAATCAAGGTCAATGTTCCCGAAGCCTCGTCGAAGGTATAAGTCAGGTTTGTACCGTCCTTAGGGTCGTTGTAGGCGAATTCGGGACGCTCCTCATAATTGCCGACACACCCGCTTTCACCGAACTCAAAGTCGAGATAAGCGTCGGCGCTAAGCGGCAAAGCCGCGAAAATCGATAACGTAATCATTAATGATAAAACTACCGCAATTGTTTTTTTCATTATTGTTCCCCCTTTGTATTTATAACTATATTGTAACACTTTTTTTAATGTCTGTGTTACCAATATTTAGCGTACTTATTTATGCATATTGCACAACCGACGATTGTTCAGAAGATTTTGTCAAAAAACTTAAACGACAAAAAGGCTCAGACTAAAAAGCCTGAGCCTTGATACAGTAAACTTAATTACTTTAAGCTGTTCTGAACCGCAACGGCAACCGCTACTGTAGCGCCTACCATCGGGTTGTTGCCCATTCCGAGGAAGCCCATCATTTCAACGTGAGCGGGAACGGAGGACGAACCCGCGAACTGAGCGTCGGAGTGCATACGTCCCATTGTATCTGTCATACCGTAGGAAGCGGGGCCCGCTGCCATATTATCGGGATGAAGTGTTCTTCCTGTGCCGCCGCCTGAAGCAACGGAGAAGTATTTCTTACCCTGCTCGTTGCACTCTTTCTTGTATGTGCCCGCAACGGGGTGCTGGAATCTTGTCGGGTTGGTTGAGTTACCTGTGATAGATACGTCAACGCCCTCTTTATGCATAATAGCAACGCCCTCTCTTACGTCGTCAGCGCCGTAGCAGCGTACGTTAGCGCGCTCGCCGTTTGAGTAAGGAATTTCTTTAACAATCTCAAGCTCGCCTGAGAAATAATCAAACTTTGTCTGAACATAAGTGAAACCGTTGATTCTGGATATAATCTGAGCGGCGTCCTTACCAAGACCGTTTAAGATAACTCTGAGCGGATTCTCTCTTACCTTGTTCGCGTTACGAACGATACCGATAGCGCCCTCAGCAGCGGCGAAGCTCTCGTGTCCCGCGAGGAACGCGAAGCACTGGGAGTCGTTGCTTAAAAGCATAGCGGCTAAGTTACCGTGACCGAGACCAACCTTACGGCTCTCGGCAACAGAACCGTCGATACAGAAGCTCTGTAAGCCTTCGCCGATATATCTCGCGGCTTCCTCAGCGTTCTTAGCGCCCGCCTTTAAAGCGATAGCCGCGCCTACGCAGTATGCCCAGCAAACATTTTCAAAACAGATAGGCTGGATTCCTTTAGCGATTTCGTATGGGTCGAAGCCTGCTTCTTTACAGATTTCACGGGCTTCCTCAACAGACGCGATGCCGTAGTTAGCTAAAACGCCGTTGATTTTTTCAATTCTTCTGTCATAGTTTTCAAATAAACTCATACTGCACACCTCCCTTATTCTTTACGCGGGTCAATGTACTTAGCTGCGCCTTCCCACTGACCGTAGTGACCTGTTGCTTTTTCCATAGCTTCTTTAGCGTCCATACCGCCCTTGATGAAGTCCATCATCTTGCCGAAGCTTAAGAACTCGTAACCGATGATCTCATTATTCTCGTTCATAGCAATCTGTGTGCAGTAGCCCTCTGTCATCTCGAGATAACGGGGACCTTTCTCCTTAGTAGCGAACATTGTTCCTACCTGTGAACGTAAGCCCTTACCGAGGTCCTCTAAAGAAGCGCCGACTAAAAGTCCGCCCTCGGAGAACGCCGACTGAGTTCTGCCGTAAACAATCTGTAAGAACAGCTCTCTCATAGCTGTGTTGATAGCGTCGCATACGAGGTCTGTGTTAAGAGCCTCAAGGAGAGTTTTTCCGATAAGGATCTCTGACGCCATAGCTGCCGAATGCGTCATACCCGAGCATCCGATAGTCTCAACCAAAGCTTCCTCAATAATTCCCTCTTTTACGTTAAGGGTAAGTTTGCAAGCGCCCTGCTGAGGAGCGCACCAACCAATACCGTGAGTAAAGCCGGAAATATCCTTGATTTCTTTCGCCTGAACCCATTTACCCTCCTCGGGAATGGGAGCGGGACCGTGATACGCGCCCTTAGCTACAGGACACATATTCGATACTTCTGCTGTGTAATACATAAGCAATTCCTCCTTAAATTTTTATAAAGCGAAACAGTTTAAGCTGTCCGAGCGGACAACCTGTTACTTATAATTAATTATAGAGGAAATAACGAATTACGTCAAGTATAATTTCCGAATTTTTAGCTAATATAGCGAAAAATTAAAGCATTTCATCGAGGATTTCCGCCGATATCCTAACGAGCTCGGCACAGGGACGTTTCTTGTAATAGCTCTCGCTTCTCGCTTCGGGCTCGCTCCCCTCTGCGCCCTTTACTCCCGCAAGCAGCTCGCGGCAGATAATAGAGCCGTTTTGCTCCTTAAAACGCCTTATAAACTCCTGTATAAGGTGGTAATGGTTTTTCTTAGCCTCCATATCTTTCGGGTCGCTATAGCCTCGTAAAACGCCTAAAACCATAGAAGCTCCGCTGACAGTGCCGCAGACCTCTCTTGTTCTTCCGAGTCCTCCGCCAAAAGAGGAGGACAGCCTCGCCGCTGTATCGTCGTCGAGTCCCGTAACATCTGAAAACGCCAGCAATACCGCCTGGGAACAGTTAAAGCCCTCTCTGAATAATTTTTCCGCTTTTTCAGGATGTGTCATACTTTACATCTCCTTTTACATTCTTTGAATACCATTATAATACCAAGAAAACGATATGTCTACACCCAAGAAAGCGCGCGCGATTAGCGCGTCCGCTTTCGGATAGCTATTGCTCGTGCGCGCGCAGCGCGCAACTGAGCAAGCAACACAAATTATTTTTTGTGTGATAGGAGTCAATTAAGAAGATAGCTGTTTTTGGTCGCTGACTTGAATATTGATAAAAGTTTTGAATTATTTCCTATC
Source organism: uncultured Ruminococcus sp. (assembly GCA_902797225.1). Classification (GTDB taxonomy): domain Bacteria; phylum Bacillota; class Clostridia; order Oscillospirales; family Acutalibacteraceae; genus Ruminococcoides. Next base: position 27,726 of record CADBSD010000109.1, read on the forward strand.
ACATAAAAAAACGGTCGGACTCAGAGCCCGACCGAAATTAAACCGAAATATTTTATTGATATTAGTCGTTTGTACCCGGAACCTTGGGAAGCGTAGCGATACTCTTTGCTAAATCCTCGTCTGTGGGGATATAGTCTGTCATTTCGCCGTCGTTGAACTTCTCGTAAGCGACCATATCAAAGTAACCTGTACCTGTAAGGCCGAATACGATTGTCTTTTCCTCGCCTGTTTCCTTGCATTTGAGAGCTTCGTCCATAGCTACCTTGATAGCGTGTGAGCTTTCGGGAGCGGGAAGAATACCCTCGATACGGGCGAACTTCTCAGCGGCTTCGAATACGTCAGTCTGCTCAACGGCTACAGCCTCCATAAGTCCGTCATCGTAGAGCTGGCTTAACGTAGTGCTCATACCGTGGAAACGCAGACCTCCCGCGTGGTTAGCTGAGGGGATAAAGCCTGAGCCTAATGTGTACATTTTAGCGAGCGGGCAAATCATACCTGTGTCGCAGAAATCGTACGCGTAAACGCCGCGTGTGAAGCTCGGGCAGGAAGCGGGCTCAACAGCGATAATTCTGTAGTCAGCCTCTCCTCTGAGCTTCTCGCCCATAAAGGGAGCGATAAGTCCGCCGAGGTTTGAACCGCCGCCCGCGCAGCCGATGATGATATCGGGCTTTACGCCGTATTTATCGAGAGCGGCTTTTGTTTCAAGTCCGATAACGCTCTGGTGAAGAAGAACCTGGTTCAGTACCGAACCGAGAACATAACGGTAGCCCTCGTTGGTAACGGCAACCTCAACAGCTTCGGAAATCGCGCAGCCGAGGCTTCCTGTTGTATTCGGGTGCTCGGCTAAAATCTTCTTGCCGACTTCTGTTGTCATTGAGGGAGAAGGCGTAACCTCAGCGCCGTAGGTTCTCATAACCTCGCGTCTGAAGGGCTTCTGCTCGTAGCTTACCTTAACCATAAACACCTTTAAGTCAAGTCCGAGGTACGCGCAAGCCATAGAGAGAGCCGTGCCCCACTGGCCTGCTCCTGTTTCGGTAGTAACGCCCTTTAAGCCCTGCTTCTTAGCGTAGTACGCCTGAGCGATAGCGGAGTTGAGCTTGTGGCTTCCGCTGGTGTTGTTGCCTTCAAATTTGTAGTAAATCTTTGCGGGAGTTCCTAAAGCTTTCTCTAAGCAGTAAGCTCGAACGAGAGGAGCGGGACGGTACATTTTATAAAAGTCCTGAATCTCCTGAGGAATATCGATGTAGGGAGTTTTATCGTCGAGTTCCTGAGCTACGAGCTCCTCGCAGAATATTCCGCTCATTTCTTCGGCTGTGAGCGGTTTGCCTGTACCAGGATTTAACAGCGGAGCGGGCTTGTTCTTCATATCCGCTCTGAGGTTATACCATTTCTTCGGGATATCGTTTTCGCTTAAGTATATTTTATAGGGTATTTTTTTCTCTGTGTTTGACATAGTAATTTCTCCTTTAGTAATTAATTAATTTTTTGTTGTCGTCCTTGTGATGCTGAGAAATTCACCATCGTTTTGTAAGTAGTTTCATCTGTACTCCTTATTGTAAAAATAAAAAAACCTGTCCCTGCATAAAATGCCGGGACAGGAATAATCCTGCGGTGCCACCCTGCTTGACGTGTATTTCACGTCCGCTCAACGCGTACCAACATACGCTGACCTTTTGTTACGGAGAGTCCTGCTCCGTCTTACATACTCTGCAACGCATTTCTGCTCGCCCTCGGAAGTCCATTCAATCCTGCTTTCTCTGCCGTATTCCCACCATCGACGGCTCTCTTTGAGAGAAGACACAAAATCTACTCACTCTTCCTCATCGGTTTACACGTATTTTACATCATAATATTCTAGATGTCAATAGGTGTCACGAATTTTTCACTATGTTAAAGTGCTAAAGCGTTTATAAAATCACTCTTTAATGCTGTTTTTTTCTATGTTTTTCTTAATAATTTCGTCCACAACCTCAAACAGCTTTTCAGAGCCCAGACGGGTTTTATTCTGGCGCGAATAGACCTGCGAAGCGCTCACGCCGTGCTCCTTCCAGTCCGCTCCGCCGTTGGAGTTATTAAGAATCAAGGGCTGGAGATTATCGAGCGAATGGGCGAATTTCGACTCGGCTGTTTCGTACTGTTCAAACTCGTCAAAAAGCGATACAAGCTCCGCTTTCTGGTCGTCGGGCAAAATCGAAAAAATCCTCTCCTTCGCCCTGTTTTCGCGCTCTTTCTGGGTTTTCAGGTTTTTTTCGTCGTAGGCGTACGTATCGCCCGCGTCGATTTCCACGATATCGTGGATAAGGCACATCAGCATTACCTTCGCGATATCTATTTTCTCGTTCGAGTATTCCCGCAGAACATATGCCATTATAGCCATATGCCACGCGTGCTCGGCGTCGTTTTCACGCCGTCCTAGGTTAGACAAATGCGTCTGGCGCAGCACGTTCTTTTCTTTATCTATCTCGAGCGAAAACTCAAGCTGTTTTTTCAATCTCTCGTCCATATTATTCAAAGAAGCGAAAGAATTTAAAAAACTTTCGCTTAAACGCTCCTTTCTCAGAACTCAAAAAACTCATAAATTGCTTTGACCGCGACATTCATCGTATTCGGGTCTGTAAAGCGGTGGTCGGCGTTTTCAACAGGAATAAACCCGATTGAATTATCCTCGGAAAATCGCCTTACGTAGTCGAACGAAACGATTTCGTCCTTTGTGCCGTGCAGAATAAGGATATTATCGGAGAAAGCGGTATAATCGTTCACCGCGATATCGTTCTCCTTTAGTTCGTTTAAAAAGTCGCGCGTAACTTTTATTTTGCGGTCGAAGCCAACAGCTATAGGCTTGTTTCGGGAGAGCGCCTTCAGTTCCTCGGGCTTCACAATACCCGAGGAAAACACCTCGTACATATTAACGGCGGGACACCTCAGCGCAATTTTTTGGTAGGGGTTCCCGTTTTCAGCTATGTATTTCAAAAACAGATATCCCCCGAAGCTCGTAGCGTAAACATAAAGCTCGTCGGTTTTGAATTGCTTTTTCGCGTAATCGGTCACAAGCTCTATATATAAGGCGCAATCGTCGAGCGTGAGCTTCTTTTTTACGTCGTCGCCGTGACAGGGCGAATTATATGTAATCAAGGCTATGTCCCTGTGCTTTTTCAGCACATAATCGGCAAACCGCTGAGCCGCTTTATTGTCCTTGTGTCCGCCGAAGCCGTGCCCGCAGACTACCGCGCGTTTTATTGATTTTATATCCGAGTAATAAAGCTTACATTTAACGCTGCAGCCGCGTTCGTTAATATTAAAATATTTCTCCATAAAATCCCTTTTCCGTTTTCTGTTTTGTTTTACGCCTTAATTCTATCACTATTAAAGCATGATTTCAATATCCGCAAAGAAAAGACGACGCGTTCAGCGCCGTCTTTTTTATCCAATTACATTCGTTACTTGACTTTCACTTTTATCTTGAACTTAACGCCGTTCACCTTTACGGTAACTGTCGCTTTGCCTTTTTTATATCCTTTAATCTTCACCTTTTTAGCGGTCGGCTTTGATGTAACCTTAGCCACTTTCTTGTTGGAGGTTTTATAAACATTATCGACGGCTGAGGCCTTACCAGAAATCTTAACGGTAAGCTTTCCGCCTTTTTTCACGCTGTAGGTAGTCTTTTTGTTGAACTTCTTTTTACCGATTTTGATAGTCGGGTTGCTTGTAACGGTTATTTTGCACTTGAAATTTAAACCTCTCGGCGTTTCGGGGTAAATTGTCGCCTTACCCTTTTTAAGAGCGGAAACCTTGCCGTTTTCGTCCACAACCGCTACTTTTACGTCGGATGAATACCAATATCTTACGCCCGAGTTTTTAACGTTGAGCTTTACGGTTTTGCCCGCTTTAAGAGTAGCCTTTGTTTTGTTTATTGAGGCTGCGCCCGTAACAAGTGCAATATTATTAGCCTTGGCGTACTCGGCGGCGGCGCTGTCGGGAGAAGCTATAATCTCGAAGCCGTCCTTTACAAAATCGCCGTAAACCTCATGGGCGTCCTCGTCGTCGCTCCACCTTTCATCATAGTAGTAGCCGAAAGCCTGTTCTCCTATTTTCTTTACGTTATCGGGAACATAAACGGACAGAATCGAACAATTGTAGAATGCCCCCTCGCCTATCTCCTCGACGCCTTTTCCGAAATCTATAGAGCTGAGATTATCGTTGTCCATAAACGCGCATCTGCCTATTTTTTTAAGGCTGTCGGGAAGCTTAAGCTCGTCTATCTGAGTATTGTAAAACGCTGATTCTCCGATTTCCTTAAGACCGTTGCCGAATTCAACCTTGTAAATATAGCCGTCAGAATCACAAAAAGCGTTGGCGCTGATTTTTTCAAGCGAGTTCGGGAATTTTATATCATTTAAGCTTTTGCAGGAGCCGAAGGTATTCATAACGGTAATACCCTCGTTTACTACAAGATGAACTATTTCGTCGCTGTACTTTTCCCACGGAGCGGGATAATCCCAGTTAACCCACGGCGTTTCGCCCGTACCCGAAAGAGTCAGCGTTCCTGTCTTTTCGTCATAATCCCAGGTAACGTTTGTATCGGGAGGAGTATTGGCGATAAGATTATCCTTATACTCCTGAGCCTTTGAGTCTGAGTCGCAGTTGATTGTAAAGGGCTTTACCGCGCGATAGCGGGAGTCCTCGTAGTTATAACCAACGCTGTGAACGTCAAGCACGGTATTCTTGCCCTTTATCGTAATAGCGCTGAGACCTGTATTGACAAATGCGTCCGTATCGATTTTTTTAGCCGACTCGGGTATTGTGACATCCTTTAATTTTATACAGCCGTAGAACGCCGAGCCCTCGATATTCTCAACATTTTTGGGGATATTTACAGTTTCGAGATCCATATCGTACGCGAAGGCGCAAAAACCTATTCTTTTAACCGTATCAGGAAGCTTGGCGCTTTTCAAAGCCCAGAAATTGGAAAAGAGTCTTTCGCCTATCTCGGTAACGCCGTCTTTAACCTCAACCTTTTCTACGTCCTTGGAAAAGCTGTCGAAGGGGAAATCTCCGTTAACGTCCTCGGTAGCGCCGCTGCCCGAAATCACGAGAGTTTTTTCGCTCTCCTTAAATTCCCAGTCGCAATCGCCTGTTTTACCCGACAAATCGCCTGTTTTCAAGGTGTTAACATCAGTAGCGAAAACCGTAGCCGCGGGAAAAACCGACAGAATCATAAGCGCGGATAATACTACGCTTAATAATCGGATAGTTTTTTTCATATTTCATTCCTCCTTGTAAGAATGTATAAATATTATAACATAGTAACGAAAAAAAAGCTTTACAAAAATTCACGTTGCAATTTGTGCATTATTTATATTTTTCGGAAGCTATAACCTTTTACCAATGATTTTTATTTTTCAAAAAACAAAAAAGGACGGCTAAGCGTCCTTCTTCTGTCTTTTTATTACCTTCATACGCGAGAATTCCTCTCTGTCCTTCTCGTCGAGAGCGTCGGTTATGAATTTAACCGTTTCCTCGAATTTAGGTATCATTATGTTTTTAAGCGCGTTCGCGCGTTTCTGTGTTTTCTTGATTGAATCCGCCAGTCGGTAAACGCTGTTCTCGATTTCCGCAAGCTCAGTCGTCATAACCTTTACCTCGGTAAACTTCTGAAAAGCGTTATCGAGAGCTGTGGTGGTGGAATTAAGTCCGAAATGAAGCCGTGTTCTGTCGGGCTCGTCCATTCTCACAATCGGGATTTCCACGCCCATAACAGAACGGTAATCAAGCGTCAGCGAGTTTTCAACGGGAATCGTCTTACTTATATCCGAGCAATAACCGTGGATAATATTCGCGGTCTGCAAAGCGAAATAAGCCTCGGCGTAAGCGTCGTCGATTTTCCCCTGGATTTCGTTCGCCTTATCTATAAGCATCATCATTTCTCGTATAAGGATATTACGCTTTTTATCCATAAGCTCGTATCCCATTTTAGCGAGAGCCAATGATTTTTTTGTATTCATCAGATTGCCCTTGGTGGGCACAGCCTGAACAGCCATATCGTTACCTCCGTTAAACGGATTTATCCTCTGTAGAATTTATCAAGAAGCTCGTCGTCAACTCGGTCGAGCTCGCTTCTCGGTAAGGTTGAAAGCAACTCCCAGCCGAGGTCTAAGCTCTCGGTAATATCTCTGTCCTCGTTGAAGCCCTGGTTTACAAAGCGTGTTTCGAACAGCTTACCGAACTCCATATACTTCTTATCTATCGGGGACAGCTCCTCCTCGCCGATTACGGAAGCTAAGGAACGCGCGTCAATAACCTTAGCGTAGGACGCGAAAAGCTGGTTCGCGAGCGCCTGGTGGTCGGCTCTTGTGAAGCCTTCACCGATACCGTCCTTCATAAGACGCGAAAGCGACGGCAACACCGCTACAGGCGGGTAGTAGCCCTGTCCCTGGAGAGCTCTGTCGAGAGTAATCTGTCCCTCCGTTATGTAACCCGTAAGGTCGGGAATCGGGTGGGTAATATCGTCGTTGGGCATTGTGAGAATCGGAATCTGTGTAACCGAGCCCTCGTGTCCCTTAATCATACCCGCTCTTTCGTACAAAGAAGCCAAATCTGAATACAGATAACCCGGGTAGCCCTTACGTCCTGGAATCTCGCCCTTAGAGGACGAGAACTCACGCAGAGCCTCAGCGTAAGAAGTCATATCCGTCATAATAACGAGCACGTGCATATCGAGGTCGAACGCGAGATACTCGGCTATCGTAAGCGCGCATCTCGGCGTAAGCGTACGCTCAATAATCGGGTCGCTCGAGAGGTTCAGAAGCATTACAACGTGGGACAGTACACCGCTTTCCTCAAAGCTCTTTCTGAAATACTCGGCAACGTCCTTCTGAACGCCCATAGCCGCGAAAACTACGCAGAAATTATCCTCGGTAGCGCCTGAAATCCTCGCCTGGCGTACAATCTGCACGGCTAAATCGTTGTGCTTCATACCCGAGCCTGAGAAAATCGGGAGCTTCTGACCGCGGATAAGCGTCATCAGCGTGTCGATCGTTGAAATACCCGTGTTTATGTAGTTGGTAGGATACACACGAGAAACAGGGTTTATCGGAGTGCCGTTTACGTTACGACGCTTTTCGGGGAAGATCTCACCGAGTCCGTCGGCGGGACGGCCCGCGCCGTCGAGCACACGTCCGATAATCTCGGGAGAAAGAGGCTGCTCCATAGGGCGGCCTGTAAGCCTTACCTTTGTATTGACAAGGCTTATGTTTCTTGTACCCTCGAATACCTGTACAACTATTCTCTCGCCCTCAATCTGAACGACTCTGCCCTGGCGGACTGTACCGTTTTCAAGGCGGATATCGACGATTTCCTCGTTGGAAACGCCTTTTACGCCGTCTATAACTATGAGCGAGCCGTTAATTTCCTTAACGCCTACATAATCTATTAACATAGCGTTTCCTCCTTACAGTATTTCGCCTATTTTCTCGTCGATTTCCTTATTGTAGCTGTCAAACATTTCGAGCTTGTTGTTCGGAATATCGTACTTCATTTTGGAGAGCTTATCAAAAATCCCCGTAGCCAAAAGCTTGGAAATCGGGATTTCCTTAGCGATAACCTCTTTGGATTTATCATATAAGTGCAGAATTACCTGCATCATTTTCAGCTGTTTTTCAAGAGGAACATAGGTGTCCTCAGCGTGGAAAGCGTTCTGCTGTAAGAAGCCCACGCGGATAACCTTCGCCGTTTCTATAACGAGCTTCTGGTCGTCGGGAAGAACGTCGGAGCCGATAAGCTTAACGATTTCCATAAGCGAGCTTTCCTCTTGCAAGAGAGCAGAGAATCTGTTTCTGCATTCCACAAAATCAGGGCCCAAATGCTCGTTAAACCAGGGGTCCAAATCGTTAAAATACTCGGAGTAGGAATCCATCCAGTTTATCGCGGGATAATGCCTCGCGTACGCCAAAGCCTTATCAAGCGCCCAGAATACGCGTGTAAAACGCTTTGTGTTCTGGGTAACGGGCTCTGAGAAATCGGAGCCCTGCGGAGAAACCGCGCCGATTATCGTAACCGAGCCGTTGTCGTGGGAAAGAGTCCTGACACGTCCCGCTCTCTCGTAGAACTCGGCGAGTCTTGAGGGCAGATACGCGGGGAAGCCTTCCTCGGCGGGCATTTCCTCGAGTCGTCCCGAAATCTCTCTCAGCGCCTCAGCCCAACGGGAGGTCGAGTCAGCCATAATAGCTACATCGTAGCCCATATCGCGGTAATACTCGGCGAGGGTAATACCCGTATATATCGAAGCCTCTCGGGCCGCTACGGGCATATTGGAGGTGTTGGCGATAAGAACAGTACGGTCGGTCATAGGACGTCCCGACTTAGGGTCTATAAGCTCCGAAAATTCCTCGAGAACCTGCGACATTTCGTTACCGCGCTCACCGCAGCCGACGTATACGATAATATCCGCGTCGCACCATTTGGCAAGCTGGTGCTGGTTCATTGTCTTTCCTGTACCAAAGCCGCCCGGGATAGCCGCTGTGCCGCCTTTTGCTATCGGGAACATTGTATCCATTGTACGCTGTCCCGTAATAAGGGGAACTGTGGTGGATAATCTCTGCTCGATAGGACGAGAGTAACGGATAGGCCATTTCTGGCAGAGCGTAAGCTCATGAATCTCGCCGTAGCTGTCCTTTAGCTTCGCTATCGTATCAAACAGCTTATACTTTCCGTCGGGCATAATCTCAACTATTTCGCCCGAAACCGCGGGCGGTACCATAAGGCGGTGCTCGATAATTTTGGTTTCGGGAATCGTAGCGTAGATTTCGCCGCCCTTGAGCTTATCGCCGACTTTAACCTTCAAAGTAACGTCCCAGAGCTTTTCGGTATCTAAAGCCTCAACCTGCGAGCCGCGGTTTATAAACGCTCCCGCTTCCTCCTCAATAGCCTTAAGAGGACGCTCGATACCGTCAAAAATATTGTCGATAATACCAGGGCCTAAAAGCACGTTCATCGGGTTTCCCGTTCCAGTGATCGGGTCTCCGGGCTTCAAGCCTGTGGTTTCCTCGTAAACCTGAACGGTTGTATATTCGTCGGTAATGCCGATGATTTCGCCTACAAGGTTTTCCTCGCCGACATGTACCATTTCCATCATTTTAAATTCGGTAGGTCCTTTTACGGTAATTACAGGACCGTTGATACCGAAAATCACATTGTTATTCATAGTGTCATCTCACTTATCAGCTGATTTTTAAATCGATATTTTCCACGAACCATTCTCTTTTTTTCTCGAGCTTGCTGTCGAGCGTATTATCGGCAACGATGTTTAAACTCTCGCAAAAGCCGTAAAGTCCGCCGAGGCGGATTTTTATATCGCTTTTCACTTCAACCTCACCCGAAAAAACAGATTTAATATCGTTTTCGTATTTTAAATCATCTTCTTTAACATAGATGATACAGCTGTTGTCCTTAAAAGTATCCGCGATTTCCTTAGCAAATGAAAGAAGCTTTTCCCTGTACTCAGGCGACTTTGAAAACTCCTCAAGCTTCTTTGCCGAACGCTTGAACACCTCGTTAACGAGATTGTCGCGGGCTTTATAAACCTCTGCCTGAGCCTCAAGATTTTTGACAGCGTATCTGCCTGTAATCTCGGACTTCTCGGCGGTGATAAGCTTTTTAACATACCTGTCGGCGTCTGCCTTACCCTTTTGTTCAGCCTTCTCAAGCGCCGAGGCGCGTTTTTCTTCCATTTCGCTGACGAGCTTACCGCGTTCTTCCTCGTTGTACTTTTTTATAGCTTTGAGAAAATTGCTCGATTTATAATTATTGCTCATAGTATCTCTCCTATAGCTTAACGCCTATAGCCTCCTGAACGTATTTTGTAATACTGTCAGCCGTTCTTCCGTTGCCGTGACGGTCGGGAATTTCGACTATTAAAGGACGCTTGCGGTTAAGCTTTAAGTCATAAACGAGGTCGGGGCACTTCGAAACAAGAGTTTCGGTCATAAGGATTACCGCGATTTCGGGGTTATCCATAGCCTTTAAAAGCTCCTGTCTGATATGTTCTTCGGAATGGACTACAACGCCCTCAATGCCCGCGAGCCTCATACCCATCTGGGTATCAACATTATCGCTTATAAGATAATATTTCATAATCAATCAGCCGTTAAGAATAAGAATAGAAATAAGCATACCGTAAAGCGCGATACCTTCACCGAGCGCTACAAAGATAATAGCCTTACCGAAGTTTTTCGGGTCCTCAGCCGCAGCGCCGATAGCCGCGGGAGCGCCGTGTCCTACCGCTATACCGCCGCCGATACAAGCTACGCCTGTGGAAAGTCCCGCGCCGATATACTGTAAGCCCTTTGAGATAGGAACAAGCGAAGCGCTTGCCGCGGCGGAAGTAGCCGCGCCCGCAACTAAGGGACATACAAGACAGAACGAAGCAACCGCTCCGAAGGATACTAACTGTAAAAGCAAGGAACGCTTAGCGTTACCTTTTTTCTGGAAATTCTTTGTAGCAACTACTACGGATAAAACTAAAAGTGCTACGGGTACAATCATAAAAACAGCGTTAAATAACATAATTCTTCCTCCAAAAGATTATATTCTTTCTTTATTTTTTTTCCGACAACAAATCGGATTTTAATTCTTTACCAGGCTGAGCTTAACAGGCTCGTACGGTCTGCCCTCGCCCGAATAGAAACGGCTGAACATCTCGTAAAACTCAAGTCTTAATACCTGAATTGAAACGAGCAGCGCCTCAAGCGCGCACACAAGTCCGTTACCGATTACCACAACGGGCCAGTAGCCTATCGCTCCCGAGGTTTCAGCAAGCGTGAACACAACCTGCATCATACCCGCGTGTACGAGCACAAAAGCCGCGACTCTCAAAAAGCTCATTGTATTTGAAACGTAGCTCAAAAGAACCTCGATTGACTCAAACGCGTTTTCGAGCACATAATTGCCCCAGCTTTCGGGAGCCCAGTCTTTGTCGCCGTTTACAAGCTTTGAGAACGGTTCTCTCATAAATATCAGCAAGAACGCCGCGGCGATAATACAGATATACAATACGCTGAACAGGTTGGTGTTGAAGATAAGCAGTCCCACAAGTCCCGCGCAAATCATACCGTAGAACACAAGACCGCAGATACCGCTTGTGTCGAATATCGCTTTTCCGATATTTCCCTGCCGTATCGAGGTGTATATATTCAGAAGCATCGCTACGCAAAGCAGCGCCATACCTATTCCGACGGCTATGTACAGAATGTTGTTTGTAAACTCGGGGGACATAACCTCTATTGGTTTTTCCTTCATATGAAGAATACCCTTGTAGAACCAGTCCATACCGTTTTCAAAGCCGAACACGCTTCCGTACAGCGCTCCGAATACCATTCCCGAGAAGCCGCACGGCATAAGGATTTTTCCGATTGCCATTCTTCTGGAAAACCACATAAACGCTCCCGCGAGAATCACGCACAGACCGTGGCCGACATCTCCGAACATTATTCCGAACAGCGTAAAATACGTAAGCGCTACGAACGCCGTCGGGTCGATTTCCTTATATTTCGGCACGCCGTACATTTCGGTGTAGAACTGGAACGGACGCGCGAACAATACATTCTTCAGCTTGACGGGAGGGTTGAGCTGGAGCTCGTCCTTCGCGTTGCTTACGCTCACCTCAACGCTTTCGATTTTCTCGAGCCTTTCTTTTATGCTCTCCGCCTTTTTCTCCGATACCCAGCCTGTAAGACAGAAGCTGTCGCCTCTCTCCATAGCGTGGGTGCGGATTGTCAGGTAAAGGTTATACTCGGAAGCCTTAGTGTAGTAGCTGAGTATCTTCTTAACCTTTTCCTTGGCGTATTTTTCAAGCTTGCCGTTGATTTGATTGAACTTAGCTTTCAGAGTTTCAACGTCGGCTTTAAGGCGTTTGTAGCGCTTTTCGGGCGCTTCGTCCATATCTCCGAACGAACTCTTTTCAAAATAAAGTCTGGAAAACAGCCTTTCCGCCTTGTCGTACATCGTAACGGGTACAAAGTACACCGCCCACATATACGAGCCCTCCTCCATACAGGGGATAAACTCTATATAGTACATTTTAAAATTCTCGGTTCCCAGCTTTTGGATATTCTCCTTCGGCATTCGACCGAAAACCGCCTTGACGTACTTCATCTCGAGAAGCTCCTCGATATTGGCGTCTACCGATACAAAGTGGCTGGTTTCCTCTCTGGCTCGCTTACACTCGTTGTATTCCTCCTGCAAAGCGGCGCGTTTTTCCTCCCAATCCATTACCTTGTCGTAGAGCTTTTTGGAGTAGTCGTCGATATCATCGTACGTGGGTTTGAATTTCTTTTTTGTGTGGATATACTTGGGCTCAATAGACAGCACCTTAAGTACCGTTGAAATTCTCGCCATAGGCTCGCTGAAATAGTTATGAGGAGCGGCTCGGTTGAAGCCTACCATATCCGAATAGAAGTTGCTTACCTCATCGGGCTGGAACGCTTTTGACTTACCTAAAACTACGCATACGTCGTCGAGCGACTCTTTACGGCCTATAATACTGAAAGCTTTTATGTTTTCAACACTCAATTCAAATCACCTCCTTAGAGTGTTATTTATTATTAATATACAAGAAGTAACTCAATTACGTTTTTGTCGACGTTATAGCGGGCGCCCTCGGTGATGCACACAAGGTTATGAAGCTCTATCTCGCACAATACGATATAGGATATCATAACCGTGGCGGGGCTGTCGGAGTAGTACATATTATGCTTGGCTTTTTTGTACTTAACCTTGATTTCAAGCTCGTCGAGATTATCGTACTCGACCTTGTCGATAAGCTTGCCTACTCTGGTTTCCGCCATAATATCATAAACCTGCTGAGCGGTTTCGGCGTTGCACATAGCGTCTATCGCGTCAGCTTTCAGGTTTCCGAAGGGAATAATATGGCTTTTTATCTCCTTCGGTTCTATGTTGTAATATTTCTTTAATCGAATTATATTAAGAAAATTTCTGTAGTCTATTATTGAATCAAGGAAGCTTCTAAGCTCCTCGTTTTCGGCGCTCTCCCCTGTTTTGTTTATCGCCGAATAAAGCTCAACGTAAAGCTTTGTGTAAAGCTCGCTCTCGATTTCTGTTATAGGAATCTGCTTTAGCGTTTCGGAGTTATACTTACCGAGTATCTTTCCGTAGGGAGTATTTCTCACCGCCTCAATAAACTGGTCGAAGGTCTCGACATTCGCAAGCTCGTTTAAATCTATAGAGGTTTTTTTCGCGATATGGGCGGGGACGGTAAAATTGTACTGACGCTTTTCGTTGGAATTAAGCATAGTCAGAATACGTACGATTTCGCCTATCTCCGTTTTATGGGCTACATACGCGGAAATATCCTCGCCGACGCTTAGCTCATATCGGCAGAGAGTATCAAACTCGTTGATCTGATACTGTCTTAAAAGGCTCTCGAAAAGCCCTCGGCGCATACCGCGCTCGTTCGCCTCGCCGAAGGCGTCTATGTAGTGAGTATTCGATTTTAAATACGCCATTACGTCAGGTACGCTTCGGCAGTTAAGCAGAGCTTTATAGTCCTTTTCCTTTAACCGCTTACCGTACTTAGCCTTGGCGCGCGTATAAACCGCATAACTGGTATCATCTGACATTTTATTTGCCGTAGCCTTTCCGCCCACAAATAGACAATAATAATATTTACAGCCTTACCGTGGGCGGATAAGGCGTAAGTCAAGTCGCCGCTCGATTTAGGAAGTATCCCCCTGTATTCTCTCAGGCGAGAACGTCGTTAACAATCATTTCAACCCACTTGTCGGCGTTTTCATCAAATTTTTGATTTAACGCTTCAATCTGTTTTTCGCGCAGACTCTTGTTCTTCTTGAATTTTTCCTCGCTTTCGCTCTCGATAATCTTCTTCTGAGCCTCGACCTCAGCTTTAGCGTCATCCATATACTTCTCGTAAACTTTTTCGGACTCTTTCTTTATCTTAATCTCGTACTGTTCCCTCTGCTTTTTTGTTTCCTCGTTGAAAGCCTTAGCCTGTTCGTCGATTTCAACCAGTTTTTTAATTACGTCATCCATAATACACGAACCTTTCCGCCCAAAGCGGGCAATAGATTGTTTATTCTAAGACTGCTCTTTACTATCAAATAATCTATCATATTCCACTATCTTTACGCACTATATTGTAGCACAATTTTTTAAAAAAACAATAGCTAAAACCGCCTTTCAGCCTAAAAAAACGTCGTTTTTTTAACGACTTGAAAAACAGGAAAAATGATATATTATTTTTTTAATCTTCTCGTTTATTTTTTGTTATTTTTAACAACAACATTCCACAAAAAGAAGAAAACGCGCGCAGCGCGCAACTGAGCAAGCAATACAAATTTTTGTGTGATAGGAGTCGGTTAAGAAGATAGCTAAACCACCTCGCTGGCTCAAAAACTTATACTTTTTTTGAGTAATTTCCTATCATACGAAAAAGCGCCGATTTAAAACCGACGCTTTACTTTTTCATTTATTTGTCTTTTTTTGCATTTATAGGCGCAGTTTTCACAACCGCAGGAGCACTTTCCTTTACGGCGGCGGTTTATAATAACCGCTACCGCCGCGATAACCGCCGCTGAGAGCGCTGTCAAAATAATAATATCGGAAACGCTCATTTTCACACTCCCAGTCCGCAGAGCATACAGGTCAGATGTACTAAAGTCGCGACAACATACGCTACCACGCACTGCCATACCACAACGCCTGCCGCCCATTTATATCCGAGCTCCCGCCTTACGGAAGCGATAGCGGCGACGCACGGGGTATACAGCAGAGAGAACACCAGAAGCGACGCCGCGGACAGCGCGTTTATCGAATTCTCTATTCCGCCCTTGTAAAGAATTTCCAGCGTGGATACTACGCTTTCCTTAGCCATAAATCCGCTTATAAGCGCCGTTACGATTTTCCAGTCGCCCATACCCAGAGGAGCGAAAACAGGCGCTATTAATCCCGCGAGCTGAGCCAGAATACTGTCCTGCGAGTCAGCGGTCATATTGAACTGGAGGTTGAAATGTTGTAAGAACCACACAATAATCGTGGAGATAAAAATAACGGTAAAGGCTCTCTGTATAAAGTCCTTTGCCTTTTCCCACAAAAGCGTGGCGACGTTTCTTGCCCCTGGTAATCTGTAATTGGGAAGCTCCATTACAAACGGCACAGCCTCGCCCTTGAATATCGTTTTCTTATAAAGCAAAGATATTAATATCCCGACAACTATTCCGAGCAGATAAAGCCCCGAAATAACGAGCCAGCTGTAGTCCCTGAAAAACGCGTTTACGAAAAAAGCGTAAATCGGAAGCTTCGCCGTACAGCTCATAAAAGGAGTTAGCAGAATAGTCATTTTTCTGTCGCGTTCGCTCGGTAGAGTTCTAGTCGCCATTACGGCGGGAACGGTACATCCGAAGCCTATCAGCATAGGAACAATGCTTCGTCCCGAGAGTCCGATTCTTCGAAGAAGCTTATCCATAAAGAACGCGACTCTCGCGAGATATCCGCTGTCCTCGAGAATTGACAGGAACAAAAACAGCACCACGATAATCGGCAGAAAGCTCAAAACACTTCCGATTCCCGCGAAAACACCGTCCGTTATCAAGCCCGTAAACATAGGATTGACATGGAAGTGCTCAAGCGCGGTTTTTGTTATCTGAGTAAGGTTGTCTATTCCTGTTTCAAGCAGTTTTTGAAGATTTCCGCCTATAATATCGAACGTCAGCCAGAAAATCGCCACCATAATAAGAACAAAAGTCGGAATAGCGGTATATTTTCCCGTCAATATCCTGTCTATCCTTGTACTGCGGATATGCTCCCTGCTCTCTTTAGGCTTTACTACGGTCTGATTGCAAACCTTTCTGATAAAGGAAAAACGCATATCGGCTATAGCGGCGTTGCGGTCAAGCCCGCACTCCTTTTCCATTTGGCGGATAATATGCTCCAGCATTTGCTTTTCGCTGTCCTCGAGCTTCAGCTTCTCAAGCACAAGCTTATCGCCCTCCACGACCTTGCTCGCGGCGAAATGAAGCGGTAAATCGGCGGCAACCGCCTTATCCTCAATCAAATGCCTTACGGCGTGCAGACAGCGGTGAACGGCTCCGCCCTTTTCGTCACTGGCGCAAAAATCCTGCCGAACGGGCTTTTCCTGATAATGAGCTATATGAACGGCGTGCTTTATTAGCTCGTCTACACCCTGATTCTTAGCGGCTGATATCGGAACGACAGGCACGCCGAGCATCATCTCAAGCGTATTGACGTCAACAGAACCGCCGTTAGAGGTCAGCTCGTCCATAATATTGAGCGTTACAACCATGGGAATATCCATTTCCAGCAGCTGCATCGTAAGATACAGATTCCGCTCAATATTTGTGGCGTCGAGTATGTTGATTATCGCCTTGGGCTTCTCGTCAAGCACGAAGCTTCGGGACACGATTTCCTCGCTGGTATAAGGCGACATCGAGTAGATACCAGGCAAATCGGTAATCAATGTATTTTTATAACCCTTTATAACGCCGTCTTTCCTGTCGACGGTAACTCCGGGGAAATTGCCCACGTGCTGGTTTGAACCCGTAAGCTGATTAAAAAGCGTGGTTTTTCCGCTGTTCTGATTACCGACCAGAGCGTAGGTCAGAAGCTCGTCGTCGGGCAGAGGATTTCCGCTTCCTTTCGGATGAAACTTTCCTCCCTCGCCCAAACCGGGGTGATGGCTTTTTTTAGCCACTCTTTGGGGCTCAACGCTCTCGGAGCTAATCGGCTCGACGACTATTTTTTCAGCGTCCGCAAGGCGCAGGGTAAGCTCGTAGCCGTGAAGCGTGAACTGCATCGGGTCGCCCATAGGCGCAAGCTTAACGAGCTTAATCTCAATCCCCGGGATTACGCCCATATCCAAAAAATGCTGTCTGAGCTGTCCCTGCCCGCCGACCGACTTTATCACGGCGGACTTACCAATCTCCAACTCATTCAGTTTCATAAACATTCTCCTGTTTCTTTCATCACTTAAAGTTAGTTTTTACTAACCATATATTATAACCAATACGTAAATTTTTGTCAATAGTTTAACTATATGCTATAATACTTTATATGAACTTCAGATTAGCGTTGTATTATAATATTATATTATTATAAGGAGCGTAAAATATGAAGAAGATAGTATCGGTATTATTGGTAATTGTTATAAGCGTTTCAGTATTCAGCGCGTGTAGCGCGGATAAGCCGAAGAAAAAGCCTCAAAAAGCTTCCACAGGCAATCATACCTTATATTTCAGGGACAAATCCAAAAGCGAAAAAGTTTCGGCTACGTTTTTTAACAGCGCAAATGAAAAGAAAACGACTGTAAAAATGGTGAAAATCGACGAGGACAAGGACAGCCGGACTTTCTCTTGTAAGGGAGATACAACCGCTTACAATATGGCTTATATAACCTACGACGGAATGAGAACCTCGAAATTCGCCTTTAACAAATGCGTGAGCGGCTGGAACAACGACGAAAAAGGCTTTATGCCATATGTTTACGGCGATAATCCGACGTATAAATATAAGTATAAGGACGTAACGCTTAAATTCATCGGCTATGATAAAATCATACACATCTGGACTCCCGAGGGTTACGACGCTTCCTCAAAGGAGAAATACTCGACGCTTTATCTGCTTGACGGTCACGCGGTGGACTTTATAGATCAGCCCATTGGCCACACTGTCGCCGAAAGCGACAACGCCACAGAGCAAGTCAAAAGTATGATGAAATTAACGGGAAACAAGGTAATCCAAGTGGCGGTTGAAACCGACGGCGATACCGTAGACAACACCCGTGACGACGAGTTGATACCTAATCTCGGAAAAATGGCTCACGAGGAAGGCACTTCAAAAAAGAACGGCAGTAAATTCGCGGACTTTATGAACGACACGGTAGTACCCTACATTCAAAAGCACTACAACGTATACAAGGACGCGCGTCACACCGCGATTGAGGGCACTTCACTCTCGGCGCTGGAGGCGTTTTACGTCACGATGAAATATCCGAAAAAATTCGGGACGGCGGGCGTGCTTTCGCCGTCATTCTGGACATACAACGACTCCCAGTGGAGAAAATTCTTAA
The DNA here is from genome assembly GCA_902797225.1 of uncultured Ruminococcus sp. Classification (GTDB taxonomy): domain Bacteria; phylum Bacillota; class Clostridia; order Oscillospirales; family Acutalibacteraceae; genus Ruminococcoides. The sequence goes on from CADBSD010000109.1 coordinate 45,838, forward strand.
AAACGACCTCTTTCGGTAAAAACGCTCCGTATCTGTACATTTACTCTGGCGGGGAACGCGGAGATACAGGCAAGGAAGCGACGCAAATGGTAGAACGCCTCAAGGATATGAAATATCCGAAAAACAAGCTTGTGTACCACTACAACGAAAGAGGAACGCACGACGTCCCCAGCTGGCGAAGTATTTTCGCTGAGTTTCTGGAAGCTATGGCGTATCATCACGTAGAAGTGTTACAAAAATAATTATAATGCCTCTCACAACTGTGAAGGTGTAAAATGAAAGTAGACACGAAAAGTGCCTACTTTCTTTTTTTATGCTAAAATATTTATGGAGGTGAACAGCATGAGAAAAA
>CADBSD010000110.1 GCA_902797225.1 uncultured Ruminococcus sp.
CGGAGAGTTCGGGCTCGGCTGTGAAATGGGTATTTCCACCCAGAAGCTCCACGCCAGAGGTCCTATGGGACTCCAGGAGCTCAACACATACAAATACATCATAAAAGGCAAAGGCAACATCCGCTAAGCCGCGAGCCGCGGCAGCCAAAGCCGCCTTTGGAAAGGTTGACCTATTGAGCAAACCTTGATAAACGGCGGAACTTATCAATATTCAATTCACAATTTAAAATTCGTAATACAGATAACTGAATTAAAAGAGGTAAAAATATGAACAACGAGAAAACCTTCGGCTTTATCGGCGCGGGCAATATGGGCGGCGCTCTTTGCAAGGCTGTTTCCAAAAGTTGCAAAAAGCTCCTTATTGCCGACCACTTTACTGAAAAAGCCGAGGCTTTAGCCGAAAAAACGGGAGGACAAGCCTCCGACAATAAAACAGTCGCTCAAAACAGCGACTACATTTTCCTCGGAGTTAAACCGCAGATGATGTCGGATATGCTCGCGGGAATTAAAGATGACTTGAGAGCGCGGGAAAAAGACGTCGTCCTGATAACAATGGCGGCGGGACTCTCAATAGACACCATAAGAAAAATGGCGGGCGGAGAATACAAGGTTATACGCATTATGCCTAATACTCCCGTCGAGGTCGGCGAAGGAGAAATTCTCTACACCAAGGGCGATAACGTATCAGACGACGAGCTCTGTGTATTTCTTGATAATATGAAATTCGCGGGCAAGCTTACGCCTATTCCCGAAAGTCTTATGGACGCTGGCTGTTCTGTTTCGGGCTGCGGTCCTGCTTTTGTGTATATGTTTATCAGAGGCTTGGCAGAAGGCGGAAAAGCCTGCGGTATTGACGAAGAAACCGCTATAAATATGGCGGCTCAGACCGTACTCGGAAGCGCTAAGCTCCTTATGGAAAGCAAGGAAAACCCCTCAGTTTTAATAGATAAGGTATGCTCCCCCGGAGGAAGCACAATCGAGGGCGTAAAGTCACTCGATAACGATAATGTAGAGGACGTAATAGTCGAGGCGGTAAAAGCGGCGTACCAAAGAAATCTGGAATTAGGCAAGGCTTAAGCCAATCGTTAGTTTTCTCTATATATTAAAATCTTGTCACAATTGTTGATATATACCGCCTGTATGTGGTATAATACTATGAAGTATAAAACCCAAAATACATTCTAGACAATGTACGGAGGAAGATATGGAAAAAGTTATTACATTCGCGGTACCGTGCTACAACTCAGCTGAATATATGGACCATTGTATCAGCACGCTGCTTTCTGTCGGAGAGGACGCGGAAATCATTCTTGTTGACGACGGTTCCACAAAAGATAATACTCCCGAAATCTGCGACCGTTACGCCGAAAAATACCCCAACATAATCAAGGTTATCCATCAGGAAAACGGCGGTCACGGTGAAGGCGTAAACCAGGGACTCCGCCACGCTACGGGAACATACTATAAGGTCGTAGACAGCGACGACTGGCTCGATATCGACTGTTTAAGACAGGTTCTCGTTAAGCTCAAGGAGCTCGAAAAAAAGAACCTCGATATGATGATTTGCAACTACGTTTACGAGCATGTTGAGGACAACACAACTCACACAATGCACTACAAAAACGTATTCCCGCAGAACACTATTTTTTCCTGGGACGACATAAGCGGGTTCAGCATTTCTCAGTGCCTTTTAATGCATTCGGTAATCTACCGCACCCAGCTTTTAAAGGACTGCGGAGTTGTACTTCCGAAACACACATTCTATGTGGATAATATTTTTGTGTACACACCGCTTCCCTATGTTAAGAATATCTACTATATGGATCTCGATTTGTATCGTTACTTTATCGGCCGTGAGGATCAGAGCGTAAACGAGAGCGTTATGGCTTCCAGAATAGACCAGCAGCTTAGAGTTACATTCGCTATGATAGACGCGCATAAAATCGACGATGTATTTAAAATCAGCAAAAAGCTCGGAAAATATATGAGAAAATACATCGCTATGATGATGACGATTTCCACTATTTTCTGCGAGCTGTGCGAGTACGAGGACAAGGACGAAAAGCGAAAGGGACTGTGGAAGTATCTTCGTGACAGAGATGAAAAGCTTTATAAATTCGTAAAGCACCGCACAATCTGGAGTATCGCCTGTATGCAGAACAAGCCGGGCCGAAAGTTCGCGGTATTCCTCTATAGAATAGCGAGAAAGATTTATAAATTCAACTAATAAAAGCCGTCAGTTACGACGGCTTTTTCTTTTAAGAATTATTAAACACTCCGCCTCTGTAAAGCCCTAAAAGCTTATAGAGGTCGTCGATTTCGGCTCGGGTCGTTTCACCTACATCGGTATCGTCAACCATCATACGCTTGCGCTCGGTTTCGACAATTTCTGAGTCGGAATGAATATCGAGGTTAGCGCGAAGCGCCTCGTCAATCGTAGTAAACGGGTGGTGAGCTTTCAGGCGCATTCCGTGGGAATTAAATATCAGCGTGTAGCCCGCGATACCTGTTTTTTTATGGTAATTCCTGCAAAAGCCGCCGTCGATTACAAGCAGCTTTCCGTCGGCTCTTATCGGCAGCTCGCCCTTTACGGTACGCACGGGCGTATGACCGTTTATTATATGCGCGGTATCACAACATAAGCCGAACTCGGAGAGTATCATCTCACAGGTTTCTTTTTTATAATAGTGCAGATAGTAGGGGTTTTTATCTTCCTTCCAGGCGCTTTGGTCGTTTATAAACGCGCGCTCAAAGCCCTTGGTTTTACGTCCGCACAGCGGCGAGTTTTCACCGCAGCGCAGATACCACATAAAATCGAGCCCCTTTATATTCTTGCTGACTCCGTAATAGGCGCGTCGGGCGATAGTGTCCGCCATATCGAAATAATCCCTGCCTTTGAATTTTTCGCCGAAGAACTCTACCTCGCGCAGCTCTCCGTCGTCGTTGAGCGGCACACAGCCGTGATAAAGCAGGTTTCCGTTATAGATTTTATACATTGAGCCGTTGTCGTAAAGAAACGAAACGTGCTTCTGAAGCGCGGCGCTGTTGAGGAAAGACGCTTTTAAATCGTCCGTTACCTCTCTTTCCCCTTCGCTCAAAGCGTAGGGATTTTTTCTGTCTACAGTCGGGAAACAGCTTTCATTAAGCTTATATTTAACGCCCTCAATTTCAATTTCGGCGTTATCATAATCAATTTTATCGAGAAGAAGCCTGTCCTCCATTTTATACTCGGGGTTACGGAGAATAACCTGTCCCTCAAGCTTGAACTGAATAACGGTTATAGCGTGGAGAGCCGCTTTCATAGGCTTTCTGTCGGGATATGTATCGCGCGCGAACGAAAAGAGCTTTCGAAGGCTTATACCGTAACCGCTCTCAAGCGTACGCGTGGATTTATAGTTTATGCAATTTCTGACCGCTCCCGCTATACACGCCTCGCTGCCGCAAGCCGCTCCCATCCAAAGGATATCGTGATTGCCCCACTCGATATCCAGACTGTGGTGCTTCATCAGCATATCCATTATTTTATCGGCGGAATCGCCCCTGTCGTATATATCGCCGACAATATGAAGCCTGTCTACGGCTAAACGCTTTATAAGTCCCGCTAGGGAAATAACAAAGTCGTCCGCGTTTATGCGGATAATGGTGTCGAGAATATTCTTATGGTATCGTATCTGGTTATTGTCCTCGTCCTTCTGGGCGTGGATAAGCTCGTCGATAATGTAGGCGTAGTCCTCGGGCATAGCCTTTCGCACCTTGGAGCGTGTGTATTTGCTCGACAAAACCCTGGCAATTTCCAGCATACGCTCCAAAATAATATGGTAACGCTCTCTGTCAAGAGAGCTTTCTTCTTTTAAGAGCCTGAGCTTTTCCGCGGGATAATAAATAAGCGTACAGATTTCCTTAATCTCCTCGGCGCTAAGCACGTCCTTGTAACAAAGGTTTACCTTTTCTCTGATAACTCCCGAGCAGTTGTTGAGGATATGGCAAAACGCCTCGTACTCGCCGTGGATATCGCTCATAAAGTGCTCAGTACCCTTTGGAAGATTTAAAATAGCGGTAAGATTAATAATCTCGCGCGTAACGGCGCGGGCGGAGGGGTATTTTTCCGCAAGAAGCTTTAAATATTTCATTTCGTCATTTGAATTTCGCGCGGTCATAATATCCCGTCCTTTCCGATTGTTATTTTAATTAAATCATAACAGATAATAAAAGCTTTGTAAATACTTATTTTCGGATACAAGAAAGTACGAGCAATCAGCGCGTCCGCCTTTCGCTTAGTCATCGCTCGTGCGCGCAGCGTGCTACTGAGCGGGCAATAAAAAAAGGCTTTCCGAAGAAAGCCTTTTATATATGAATAATATTAAATTACTCGTTGATAGCGATAACCGCGCCTGAACCTACTGTTCTACCGCCTTCACGGATAGCGAAACGAAGACCAACTTCGATAGCGATAGGAGTGATAAGCTCAACGTCC
>CADBSD010000111.1 GCA_902797225.1 uncultured Ruminococcus sp.
AAATTGGTGTTGATAACGCAGAGGGTACACCCGTTCCCATACCGAACACGGAAGTTAAGCTCTGTGGTGCTGACAATAGTGGTCTGGAGACGGACTGTGAAGATAGGGAAATGCCAATATTTTGTAGTGAGTTATTCATTTTAAAAACGCAAAAAATAAGGGTTATAAGACAAAAATCTTATAACCCTATTTTTTTAATCGTCTATTTTTCCAACAATTTTAAGTTTTCTCACGCGCATCACAAGCGTTTTAACATATCCATTTCCGTGGAATATTTTAACATACTCATCATACATTTCTTCTAAAGAACGCAATTTATTTATTGAGATTTCTCCTTTATCCAAAGCATCTTCGCAAGTATGTACTATCGTATGTCTTAATTGTTTTAGATTCACTTCTTTCTGTTCTTTGAGCGAATCTTTAATTTCGCGGAGCATTTTGTCAATATCTTGCAATGTTTCATCGTGACTTTTTAAAATATCTTCTTGTTTTTGTTCTCTATCTTTCGCTTCCTTGTACTTAGTAAATATTTTATATAACTTAATTGTTCCAGTACAAAGAGCGGTAATAATGGCGGAGATTCCAATTATCCACGCCACTATTATGCCGAGCGGAATACTGGACACAAATTCCCAAAATGGCTTTGCATCCATAATAATCCTCCTTATGCTTTAATCAACTTAGCTTGAATACCATCAATGGTTTTACCGATAATTCCAGCATAACCATCTTGTCCATTTGTTGTTTCTTTATCATACTGCCAAGCAAGCCATTTTCCGCCAAGCAGATGAACTCTGTATGCTACCTTATAATAGCCATACTTATTAGCAACATCCGAAGGAGTACGGTAATACATCTTTACACCGTCAATGGCATTTCCCTTTTCGGCGGGATTTCCATTGCCAGCATAACCGTTTTTATAATCTTTGTGATTGAAGCCAGTTACTTTTCCAAGCCATCCGTGACCCTTAATATGTACACTATATTCGATTGTACCCTTAGTAACTTTTGCAGCAAGAGCAACAAGAGCTTTCCCAATAATTCCAGAATAATCGCTTCCATCTTTAACAGCATTTAACCATTTACCGTTAGCAACGCCCTGTGTATAAATAGATGGGGTAGCAACGGTAGATGTAGTTGTAGATGTTTTCTTTGTTGTTGTTTTATCGGCTGTTACCTTTCCTGCAACTTTCTTTGCGATAGCAGCATAATCAGGAGTAATAAATCCGCGAATGTAGCGACCATTAACTTGCATTGTTCTTTTTCCAACAATACCATTTCCAGTATTACCCTCGGTAACAACAAATGAATTGCCATTTACCTCAGTAACAATACCAATATGGCTTGCACCAGTTCGACAATCGCCAAAACCGCTATCACTCCAATAATAAATAACTGCGTCTCCTATTTTTGGCTTATAAGCATCATTTTCAACCCAAATACCAAGTTTCTTGGCATTATCTATAAAACGACCACAGCCACATTCAGTTGTAATATATTTAGCAATACCAACCTTTAGCCAAGTTGCAGAAACAGTTGCGGCACACCAAGCATCATTGTCTTTCATCTTATATCCAACGGGCAATGGGTTCTGAGCATTATAAATTTTTAAAATCTCTTTATGACCCGCGCTGCCCTCAGTTGCACCAAGCCAAGCGTTGATAGTATTACATACCTTCTGTCTGAGTTGTGCTTCTGTAATAGTAGTTGTCGTAGATTTAGAAGTCTCTTTCTTGGTCTCAGTTTTAGTAGTAGTAGTTGTCTTATCAGGTTTCTTCCAGTTGTTATACCCTCCATTTTTGATGATGGTGGGATAATCCTTATAAACAATGTCTTTGTCTATTGTGCCAACACCAGGAATGGAATTACCATCAATAAGATTTGTTTCACTGCCATACTGCCATATAGCAAGGTTCTTGCCTGTGTAACCACACTTCTTCGCCCAATGCGCAAACCAAACGTCATAGCGACCAGACACCTCTTTGGAAATGAGATTATTAATTTCCTCAAAACCAGTATAGAGTATCGGATAGTAACCAGCCTTCTTGACTCCTTCAAGGAGATACTTTGTGTTGCGGTTTACGTTAGCATAGTTCCATCCGCCATTTTTACGTTTATAGCCGTCAGCATCCTCTACATCTATAGCGATAGGGAGCGTTGGCTTTTTGCCCTTTAGTAAGCGGAGGATATGCTCTAATTCACTTTTGTCCTGTTTTGCATTGAGTGAATAGGTATAAAAATAAACACCCCAGGGCATCCCGAGGGCTTCTGCTTTTTTGACGTTGGCTTCAAACTGAGAATCGTCTTGGCTCGTGATATTGTCACCATAACCACAACGAATCATTACCCATTTGTAACCAGCCTTTTTGACTTTAGCTAAGTCAATATTGCCATTGTGCGAAGAAATATCTACGCCTTTTGTGTTTACAATACTCATAGTTTTCCTCCTTTTAATATAAAAAATGACCGCACATTTCTGCGCGGACTATGCGAATGTTATTTAATTTTCTTCTGCAACTTCCTCAGTTTGAGTTTCTTCCGCAGCTGTGTTTTCTGCAACAATTATGCGGAGTTCTTTTAGAGAAGAATTTATAGCATCATCAATAAAAGCGATAATCTTTTCTTGGTCAGTTGCTTTTGCAAGAATAGGATAATCTGTAAAAATCTTTTGAATTACTTGCGCCCTCTTTATCGAACCGGCTTTCGCCCATTCGGTGTAATCAACTTCGGCATCCGTAATGAGCTTTAACACAATCTGAGAAATTTGCTTTTTCGCCACTTCTATTTTTTCAGTATTTGATTTACTGAAATAGTTTTTTGCCTTTTTAACAATAGCAATTACCAAAGAAATAATGATACCCTCGAAACAAAGGGATATAAGAAGGGCGACGCAACACGCGGAGTTCTTGCCATGAAAGAACTTCTTGCACTCGCACGTAAAAAGAAGATTATCAAAACCAAAGTGGATGAAAATAAAACCTTTGGTGACGGTACCCAGAAAGCTGTTAATGAGCTCCTTAAAAAATGGGGTTATAAACAGACAGGTATCGCCGGCGAAAAGTTTATCAAAAAGCTGAAATCCGAGCTGGTAAAGTGAATCTCGATGTTAATTTAATTTGCTAGTAACTTGCTGATGTTAGACCGCTACTATTGAGTGCCGATGGTAGTGGATGACATAAATTCGTGAATAAATAAAAATTGGCTGGAATAAACTACCGTGCCAGAAAGGATAAATGGTGATTCCAATGTGGTAATACATCGAGCGTAATTAAAATATAGCTTTATAATATAGAAAGAGATGGCACACAGTTATATTGTTAGTTATTCTCGTTAATCAAAGCTCACACAATTTCATTTTAAATGTTCTATGTGATAGAACACAGCAGCCCCTCGTAGCTCCCGGACGTCAGGAGCCGCGAGGGGCTTTTTTCGCTTATTACGCAAACCGTAATAAAATTACAAATAACGGACAAATCCTATCAGTCTGTGTTATTTTATTACAGAAAGAGGGGCTGTTTAATAATGGCTGTCAGAATTATGTTATCCCGAAAACTCGGAGAATTGCGTATGACACAAGCGGAACTCTCAAGACGTACCGGTATCAGAACCGCTACCATATGTGAGATTTATAACGAATTGTGCGAGCGCGTAAACTTGGAACATCTCGATCGGATATGCACGGTCTTAAATTGCGATTTGAGCGAGATCCTCGTTTATGATCCTCCTAAAAACAGGGATGAGGCATTAGAGCTATATAAACAGGGTTAAAGCAAGGCTCCCACGGTTGTACCCGTGGGAGCTTCGTTTTATTTTATAGGCCATTTATCAGCTGGAACAGTAAGACCGTTGACGGCTCGGAGCGCTTCATCCATTCCGCAGGTCTCGCAAACATAAACGTTACCAACACGGCTCAAAGCGTTTCTTCTTCGCTTAGGATCCATTTGAGGAAGCCCACAGCGTGGACATTGGTCGGTGTCTATCCGGGTGTGGTTGATAAGCTTACGCAAAACAGTTTGAATCCTCTCGTTGCCTTCGGCGATAATCTCTGTGGTAAATCCTCTCTCGAGGAACACTTTGCCACTGCCGCTTACTGTAATGCTATAGGTGTTGTTTCCGTAGATTTTATTTACAGCATTCCAGAGCGCCGTTGTTGTACCGCTTACATTATCTAATAGATGTTTCATTTTATTTACCACTCCTCGTATTCTTCTCTGATTACGCCTATATTATACATCGTTTTCGGAGTAAAGTCAAGAAAAAATACATTTTTTTCGGTGTAAAGTTGCACAAAGAATTGTTTGCTTTTTTGTGTAATATTACACTTGTAACGGTGTAAAGTATATGGTATAATAAGCATAATGAAAGAGGTGCATTATTATGTTAAGATACAAGATTGATGTATTACAGGCCTTAAAGGATAAAGGATTTAACACTACGCGGCTACGTAGATCAAAGCTGTTATCAGAGGGAGCAATACAAAGATTACGTAGTAACCAGCCGATAAGCTGGGCGAATATTGAACAAATCTGTAGGCTTCTTGATTGCCAACCTTCATATTTTTTGATTTTTGAAAAATAAGTTTAATTAATTATTTTTCTACAACTTTTCTACAAAAAAGCGTTTTCAATCCCGAAAGCGCTGTAAATAAGCCAATTGTTTCGAGTTCCATCATGACTGTTAATCATGATGTCACTGGTTCGAGCCCAGTTGGGGGAGCCAAAAAGAATACTCACTGTCAACAGTTGGTGTTGATGACGCAGGGGGTCCACCTGTTCCCATACCGAACACAGAAGTTAAGCCCTGTGGTGCCGAAAATAGTGCCCTGGCGACGGGGTGTGAAAATAGGGAAATGCCAACATCCGATAGTGAGTATTCTTATTTATTATAAAAATATTTGCCAATCGTTTCATTATAGAACGGTTGGCTTTTTTGCGCTTGTTGATATATCTTCACCTCGATTTGATAAGTGGCATAATCAGCAGTTTTTTTGTAAAAAAAACAAGAGAGGTAAGACAATTATTTGTTGTTTTAACCCGCAAATTCTGATATAATTGTCTTACCATTACAGGCTGAGAACAAACAACGTCGCCTCTATGATGACTGATTTCTACAGAGTTTTCGACATAAAAGAGACCGACGCTATGTATGTCGCTCCCGAGGACAGAGTTGAGCTCTGGTCAAAGGAGTAAAGAATTATAAAGATAACGCTTACAGCTGTTCCCGAGTACAGATTCGGGAAATTAAAAAGATTAAAAGATAAAGGAGAAGGAAAATGAATAAGGTCAGTGATTTTTTAGCGCAGACGGGTGTTTTCTTTATGGCGACCGTCGACGGCGATCAGCCGAAGCTTCGTCCCCTCGGAGCGTTTCTGGAAGCGGACGGAAAGCTGATTTTCGGGGTAGGCGGTTTTAAGGACGTCTACAAGCAGATGAAAGCGAATCCTCTTGTGGAAATCGCGGCATGCAAGCCCGACGGGCATTGGCTGCGTTATACGGGCAAGGCGGTATTCGAAACCGATTATAAATACGCCGAGCGGATGATAAAGGAAAGCCACCTCGAGGCTATCTATAATGAGCAGACAGGCAACAAGCTTATGACTTTTCATCTGGAGGACGCAAAAGCGGTCGATATTGCCGTTATGGGCGAGGGCGAAAGCTTACTTTAATTAAATAATTTTCAAAGCGCCGACTGTATTTATCAAGTCGGTGCTTTTTTATGTGATAGGAAATTACTCAAAAAATGTAAAAATATTTAAGTCGGTAAGTTGATTTAGCTTTCATCTTAACTGACTCCTATCACACAAAAATAATTTATATTGCTTGCTCAGTTGCGCGCTGTGCGCGCACGAGCAATAGCTATCCGAAAGCGGACGCGCTGATCGCGCGCGCTTTCTTGTGTGATAGGAAATTACTTAAAAAAGTATAAGTATTTAAGTCAGCAAGGTGAAACAGCTAACTTCTTAACTGACTCCTATCACACAAAAAAATTTGTATTGCTTGCTCAGTTGCGCGCTGTGCGCGCACGAGCAATAGCTATCCGAAAGCGGACGCGCTGATCGCGCGCGCTTTCTTATAGCTCAAATAGTTCAAAATGAATAAACGATCCGACAAAAATTGACATACAATAGGGTAAAACCACCAAAGATTTTGAAATGCTTTGCCCTTTTTTGAAAAAAGAGTTAAAATATGTCACACAGGGTATTATGTTTATTTAAAAAAATGCATTTAGAAGTGGAGGAAATATGAAAATTATCAAAAAATCGTCAGCTTTTATATTGCTTCTGGCAATGCTGATAAGCGTAGTTTGCGTCGCTCCGTTCGATGTTTTCGCGGCAACGATATATAACGTAAGCACAGCACAGGAGCTTACAGACGCCTGTGCCGATATTAACCAAAACGGCGGCGAGGCAATAATTGAGCTAGAAAAAGATATTAGCGGGGGAGTATCTATAGATATTTCTAAAAGCGACGCTGTTGTTACCGTTATCGGAAACGGACATACAGTTTCATCTACAGGGCAGGCAGTTTGTGTTTTAAACGGCGCGACTGTTAACCTCGGCGACGGAACTTCGACACTAACACTTACGAGCGACGACAACGACGGAGGAGATCCCGGTATAGTTTATGTCGTCGGCAAGGATTCAAAGTGCCAGATGTACGATAAAGTAACGCTGAAAGACCATAAAGGAAATAACTATTTCGGCGGCGGTGTGACGGTTGAAGGCGGTACATTTAAAATGCACGGCGGTACAATTGAGAACTGCGGTATTGACGGCGGTTCGGTTTGTTACGGCGGCGGTGTCGGTGTAGCTTTTGGCGGTCAGTTTATTATGGACGGAGGAGTAATAAAAAATTGTTATGTAAGAAGCGACTTAGGTTCTTCTCTTAACGCATCTACGACATATGTAGCTGGCGGCGGTGTTTTTGTATACCGCAACGGCTCTTTTGTTATGAATGGCGGCGAAATCAAAGACTGTACTGCAGAGGCTGTCGGTGACTATCCCTCTGTAGGCGGCGGTGTAGCTGTTATAACAAGCAAATACAGCGTTGAAGATAACGGAGACGCTTATGGTTATCTTGATGCTGCGGTAGTAATTAATGGCGGTACAATCAGTGGCTGTACAGCTGACTTTGGCGGCGGTATAGGGGCAGGAAAATGGAAAGCTTATCTTTCACCTCAATTAACTCCGCACCCTTCAACAACACCAAACCCCAATGCTCCCGGAGTGTCATCTACCGGCGGTACAATAACAAATAACACTGCGAATGTACTCGGAGGCGGACTTTACCTTAATCTTATAAGACAGGCTACGAGTTTTTCCGGTCTTACTCTTACAGATAACGAGGCACCCGCAGGCGGCGCGGTTTGTGTAGACAGTTTTTATACAAACGCAACATTTACCGATTGCACAATGACGGGCAACTCAGCTACTAACGGCAAGGGCGGCGCGATATTTATAAACGAGAACTATCGCGAAGACGCGAAAACAAATATAAACGGCGGTACAATAACCGATAATACCGCTACCGATAAAGGCGGCGGAATATACTACTCAAGTGAATCCCAATTAAATATAAAAGGAGATTTAACCGTACAGGATAACACCGTGAATAATAAGGCTAACAATCTATATTTCCTCGGAACAGATTATCCTGTATATGTAAATGGTTCTCTAAGCGGTTCTCGAATTGGTATTACAGACGCTAAACTTTGGGAAGATAATAAAGAGGATACCGCCGAGAACGCTGAATCTTCAGAGCGATTGACTGACGGATTTAAGGCGAATAACGAATCATTGATTCCCGCTGACGCATTTACCTCCGACCATAAAAGCTGGTATGTTGATTTTGGCGAGAAAAAGACTGAACAGGGAGCTGAAATCGGAAGAACTTATTCTTATAAAGCTACAGAGTATTTAAAAGACGAAAACCTGACAACGGGATATCCTGTTTTACAATGTAACAGAGACAGTTATATTGCGAATTATATTCAATTTGACGCGACAACATTTAACAATTATACAACTAACGGAAATACAGTTTACAGTGAACTGCAAAACAGATTTGAAAATGAATATAAAAGTCTGGGGAATGGACCGTACGCTGATTATGGCTGGGATCACAGTCTTTACTTTGACAGCAGAACAAATCTTTATATATCTTTATTGTCTAACAAACGCTATTCGGTTTATGTGTTCTCTGGTACAGATTTAAATGATGTTAGCAGGACAAATTATGACAGAGGTTATTTTTTGACCGCGGGTGATGTACAAGCCTATAATGGACAAGATGCCGGTAAGGTCAAAATGGAACTTAAAGATAACTATTATGACGACGGAACACCAACAGGAAATACTCCGTCACGAACTAATGTTGATTTAGTTTTAAAACAGCCGCTTGATTTTGGAAACAGCAGCAGTATAGAAATTCCGCTTGTAAACGATTTAGGAATTGTTACAGGAAAATATGTAGTTGAAAAAAGCAGCGAGAAATGCGATATCCAATATGATACAATAACAACCGACTACACTTCCGAAGTCCGACTTGTCCGCAGAACAACTCCCATAAAATTCCACGACAACAAGGATAAGGTGAAAAAGGGAGAGGACAAGCTTTTCCGCGTATATAACGCGACTGATACGTCTGAAACAGTTGAGAACGGTTATCACGACCTCGTAAATTATAAAGTTCCCGAGTTCTATGATATCCCCTCATTCGCCGAGGACGATTATGTTTTCGCGGGCTGGTATACTACTTATGATAACTCCGACAACAGCTCCGATAAAGCGTTTAAGTTCAACAGCGAGATTCCCGCGAGCGTAACCGACGTATACGCCCACTGGATTCCTGTCGGCGAGGTCGATCAGCAGAAAGACCTGAGTGATCCCGAGAATAAAGAAACTAACGACTTTAAAATTCTTCCCGCGGGAATGAACGGAAAGTACAAGGGCTTTGAGCTGTTCGGCGTTCAGATTCGTCCCGAATATAATTTTGACCACAACTACGGCTACGGAAAACCGGGCGGTTTAAGATTCATCACCTCAATCAGAGAGGATTTACTCTCGAAGGTTGACGCCCTTTCCGATAAAACCACAAACGGCAACAAGGTAGAGTACGGCTTTGTGACAGCCTCCGAAAGTACCGTCACGAAAGCTATGGAGAAGTTAGGTATAACAAACACAACCTCCTATAAGCTCCAGTACAAGGGTGTAAACGTGAACGGCGTTGATACCGTAATGGACAATAAAACAAATAAGGAAGATAGAAAAAACGCGAACAATTTCCGTTACGTCACAAATGTCGATTGTACATCTCAAGTAGGTGGTTACGGAAGCAATCCGAAAATTAAAATCGACCACCATAATTATACTGGCTATCGTCTCGCGACTTTCGTTGTAACTTATGACAATAATACGGACAAAGCTGAAAAAGTTGCCGCGAGAGCGTATATGCGTTACTACGACGCTAACGGCTTATTAAGAACGTTCTACAACGACTACGGCGGAACAAATTTCTACGGCTGCTGCAGTACGAACTATAACGCTTTATGTAAAGCTTTTGAAGCGGATAGAAATAAGGTAAGTTAAGGAGGACGTTATGAAAAAGCAATATACGAAACCGACGATAAAATCGGAAGTCCTCCTTAAAGAAGATGTTTTAAAGCTTTCGGAAGAAACCGACAACAATTACGTAGGCTATAAAGACATTCATCACGATAAAGCTACTTTAGAGGATCTTTTATAAGAATTATTCGGCTTAAACTCGAAAGGTTTGAGCCGAATTTTTTGTGTTGCTTGCTCAGTTGCGTGCTGCGCGCGCACGAGCAATAGCTATCCGAAAGCGGACGCGCTATTCGCGCGCCCTTTCTTGTGCAATATTGTTAAAATATTACATAAAAAAGTTGATTATTTTTTAATTTCTTGATGTAATAATGAGTAAGTTTTGTTTTAAGAATCAAAATTTTAAGAGTAAAAATCAGTTAGGATATGAAAAAGTATGTATAAAATTGCTTTTAACGTTCCTCCGTTTATCGGCGGCGAAGACAAAAAAATAAAAAAGACAATTGATTGCCGAAAAATCAGCGGCGGCGGTGAGTTTACGAAGAAGTGTAACTCAAGGCTTGAGGATATGACGGGCTCCGAAGGCGCTTATGACTGCCTCGGGTACGGCGGCGCTTGAAATGTCGGCGATTTTAGCTGATATTAAGCCGGGCGACGAGGTGATTATGCCGTCGTATACCTTTGTGTCCACAGCGAACGCGTTTGTGCTCAGAGGAGCGAAGATAGTTTTTGTTGACATTCGCCCCGATACAATGAACATTGACGAGAAGCTGATAGAGGGCGCGATAACCGACAGGACAAAGGCGATTGTACCCGTTCATTACGCGGGCGTCGGCTGCGAAATGGACACGATTATGGATATCGCGAAGCGCCGTAATCTCAGCGTTATTGAGGACGCCGCTCAGGGTGTGAACGCTTTTTATAAAGGACAGGCTCTCGGCTCGATAGGCGATTTCGGCTGTTTCAGTTTTCACGAAACAAAGAATTACAGCAGCGGTGAGGGCGGCGCGATTATTATTAATAACGCAGCTGATGTTGAACGTGCCGAAATAATACTTGAAAAGGGCACGAACCGTTCAAAGTTCTTCCGCGGACTGGTCGATAAATACACGTGGGTTGATGTCGGTTCGTCATATCTCCCAAGCGAACTCAACTGCGCGTACCTGTACGCCCAGCTTGAAAACCCCGAGATTATTAATAATGACCGTATGCGTTCCTGGAATATGTATAACGAGCTTTTGACGCCTTTCAGGGAAAAGGGCTTTTAGAGTTGCCGTATATTCCTGAGGAGTGCGTCCACAACGCGCATATGTATTACATAAAGGTCAAAGACTTAGAATTACGTACAAAACTGCTTGAACATTTAAAAGCGAATGGTATACTGGGCGTGTTCCACTATATTCCCCTTCATTCATCTCCCGCGGGTAAGTAATTCGGGCGCTTTTTCGGCGAGGACAATTTCACGACAAAAGAAAGTGAACGTATAATCAGACTGCCGATGTACTACGGGCTTAAGGAAAATGATATTGAGTATATTGTTGAGAAGGTTAAAGAGTTCTTTAAATAAGGAAGAAATATGAAAAAATTATCCTTTGTAATCCCGTGTTACGGGTCGGAAAATACAATTGAATATGTAATAAACGAGATTGTTGAGGTTGTAAGTCGGCGCAGCGATTATGACTACGAAATCATCTGCGTTAATGACGGTTCACCCGATAATGTAATATCGGTTTTGGAGAAGCTTGCGGCAGCTAATTCAAAAATAAAAGTCGCGGATTTCGCAAAAAATTTAGGTAAGCATTCTGCGGTAATGGCGGGCTTTTCCATGGCTTCGGGTGATTACATAGTAAGTCTTGATGACGACGGTCAATGTCCTATGGACAGGCTTTGGGATTTGGTTGATCCCCTGGCTGAAGATAAAGCCGATATGACTATGGCTGAATATCCGCATAAAAAGCAGTCCGCCTTTAAAAATTTTGGAAGCCGCATCAATTCCCTGATGTCAAGAACCTTAATCAACAAACCGAAAGAATTGCAGTTCTCTAACTTTTTCGTTATGAAAGCTTATATGGTTGAAGAGATTTTGAGGTACGAAAACCCTTATCCGTATTTGGAGGGTTTGATTTTAAGAACAACCGATAAAATCCTCGGCGTAAAAATGGAGGAGCGCGAAAGAGTAGCGGGAAAAGGTCATTTTACGTTCTTTAAATCCATTTCGTTATTAGGCTTTACGCGCAAACAAATGATAGATTATCGGACACGATACAACAGAAAACAACGTATGATAGCAGCCGGCGAAAAGTTGCG
>CADBSD010000112.1 GCA_902797225.1 uncultured Ruminococcus sp.
ATTTATTATACATAAACTGCTTGTTATTTGCAAGATAAAACGTATATATACTAATATCGTGCTGATACTAACCATATAAATTACCGAGGGTGATTATATGGTGTGGATAGTATCAGCGGGAGTTTTACTGTTTATATTCGTTTTGCTCTATTCCTGCGTTATCGCGGGAGCGAGAGCCGACAGAAAAATGAACGAGATTATGAAAAAAGTCCAAAGGAAGGGATAATCTTCCTTTGGGCTTTTCTTAATTCTGCTTTTTAACTATTTTATACTCGTCGTAAAGATTGAAGTAGTGGCAGTCGCGTACCGTGCCCGTAAGGAATTTCGCCATTTCGTCCTCGTCGAGGTTGATGTCGCATACATAGCACTCGTACTCGTCGTCAAATATGTAGTGCGCGCAGTGTTCACAGTCTGTCATTGTTTCACCTCAGATGTTTTCGTATTTGTCGTATGAGAAAGGCTTGTAGTTTTCGAAATAATCTAAAATAGCGTCCTTGTTATCGCTTACAAAAAACAGCTTCATACATTTTTCTGACATAAAGCCCTCGCTCACGGCGTTTTCGAGCATTTCCAGTAATTTATCGTAGTAGCCGTTTACGTTATATACCGCGATAGGTTTTCTATGGCGGTCGAGCTGCTTAAGAGTCAGAATTTCAAAAAATTCCTCGAAGGTGCCGATACCTCCGGGCATCATCACAAAACCGTCGCTTTTTTGCTCCATTATTTCCTTGCGCTCGCGCATAGTGTGGGTGTAAATCAGCTTGCAGTCGGTGAACATAACGTCAATGCTGTCGAAAAAGCGGGGGATAACGCCTATTACGCTGCCGTCATATCGTCTGCAGCCTCTCGCCACGGCGCCCATAACTCCGAATTTGCCCGCTCCGAAAATCAGCGTATGGCCGTTTTCGGCAAGAGCCTCGCCGAAGCGTTCTCCCGCCTCAAGGTAGGATTTATCTATTTTTTCGCTCGAAGCGCAGTATACGCAAATATTCATATTTATCCTCCTTTCAGAGTTCTTAATTAATTATTATAACATATACAAGCGTACTTTTTCTACTGTTAATTAATAATTTTTTCCTGTTGAATAATAAAACCATAAGTGATATAATGTGTACTGAATTTAAATAAGGAAGTAACGATGTATGAAAAAGAGAAGAAAATTTACTAAAGGCGAAAAAACCGCGCTTACGGTACTCGGTATTATTATGGCCGCGGTACTCGGCGTGGGCGGATATCTTATTGTTAACAATGTAAACACCGCTAACCGTGAGGCGACGAATACGACTCATACGACGAGCGTGATAATTACGAAGCCCGAGGAAACCGAGGAGCAGACGGGAGCTACCGAAAAGTACGTTTCAAAGCCGAAAAAGAAAAAAGCCGCTGAAAAAACAACTTCGGCCGCAGAGAAAGCAACTTCGGCAAAGCAAAGTGAAACCAAGGCGACTGAAACGACAAAGTCAAAGACCAAAAGCTCCTCAAAGCCTAAAACCGACTCGAACGGCGTTCAGGTTATCCCGAAAGTAAAGCCGACCGAAAACACTTCGCACAAATCGAACGAGAAATGCGTTGTAAACGGCGTGACCTGTTATGTCGGCGATACAATCACCGTAACGCTTAATCTAAAATCCTCAAAAATACTTGAAAACTATCAGGGCTATACCGAGTTTGACAAGGATTATCTGAAATTCAAAACGATATCGGCGTCGACAGGCTTCGCGAATAACAAGGGCAATAAGATTTATTACAACACTTCAATAATAACGGGACTTGATTTTACCTCGACGGGAACGGTTTATACCGCTACATTTGAGGTGAAGAAATCGGGCTCGACAAAAATCAAAAACACCTTCGAGCTTTTGACCGATATTGACCAGAATGACGTAAGCCCCGATTCCGTTAAAGATACGATAACCGTATACAGCTGATAAAAAGGAGAATCGTTTATGAAAAAATCGACACGACTCACAAGCCTGGTTCTTTGCGCGATGATGACAGTTTCCGCCGCGTGCGCGGTAAGCTTCTCCGCTTCTGCCGCCAAGGTAAAGAAACCGACAGGAGTAAAAGCGGCGAATACCGCGAGCGGAATAAAAATCACCTGGAAAAAGGTAAAGGGCGCTAAGAAGTATCAGGTTTTCCGCGGTAAAAAGAAAATCAAAACCACAAAGAAAAAGTTTTATACCGATAAAAAAGCTAAAGCGGGCAAGACCTATACTTACTCTGTAAAGGCGTTTAACGGTAAGAAGCTAAGCAAAAAATCAAAATCGGTTAAGGTCGTAAGGCTTACAAAGCCTGTTTTTACCCTTAGCTCGGAGCTTGACAATATGGCGTATCTGGGTTGGAAAAAGGTAAAAGGGGCTAAAATGTACCATATTTACAGAAACGATAAGAAGCTTACCACTGTAACAGAGCTGAATTATACAGACAGTGAAGTTAAAAAGGGGGTAACCTATAAATATAAGATTAAAGCGGTAAACGGCAAATCGACCTCCGTTTACTCGGCTCAGGCGGAAATCGAAATCCCCGAGGAAAATTTAAATGTAAAAGCGAAAATAGAGGGCGATAAGGTCGTGCTAAGCTGGAATAAGTCCGAGGGCGCTTCATATTATCAGATTTACAGGCAGAGAGCGGGTATGGAAATGGGCATAAGGTTCGCTTCCACGAGGGATAATACATATACCGACGACTTAGGCCCGAATCCCGACGCGTTCACATATACGGTTTACGCGATTAATTTTGACAATACCGAAGAAATGGTGCTCCCGAGCGGTAATGTTTCTTTTGTATATATTCCCGAGGGCTGCTACAAAACCGACGAAAACGGCAATCTCCGAATTAATATCACTTTGAATAGAAATGAGTTCGGCGATTATATCGATTACTACGCGGGCAGAGAGTACACAAGCTCGCTTGATCTTTCGAGTTTTGATATTACCATTGACGAGGAATCGTCTAAGGTGATAAGTGTAGATGACGGTGTTATCAGCGCTGTCGCCGCCGGAAAAGCCGAAATAAAAATTGAGCTTAAAACAGAAGCCGTAAAGAATCGGCTTTACACCGCCGCGTGTGCCGCCGCGGGAAAAGAATTCAATAATAAGCTTTCCACAGGGATTATTTACATTGACGTGACTGTGGAACAGTAATTCTGTAGAAAATGTGTCAAAAATTGACATATAGACAAACATAAGATAAAAACAAAGATATATTTGTGCAAATTCACGATAGCAAATTACATTTCACTATGCTATAATAAATTGTACGTTTGAATAATGTAAGGAGGATTTTCAAATGAAAAAATCGACAAGAATCATTGGCACAGCGCTTGCTACAATGATGGTTGCTTCTACATTAGCTGTAGGCGGCGTATCCGCTTCCGCGGCAAGTGTA
>CADBSD010000113.1 GCA_902797225.1 uncultured Ruminococcus sp.
CAGAGGACCAGCACAAGACTCACTGCCTTAATATGTTTTTGAAACATATTCTTTTTTCCTCCGTTTTTTCACACACATCATCCAAATGGGATTTCATTATAATTCGCACGGAGAAAAAAGTCAAGCGCAATTACAACAATTTTTTTCGCAGTAACAATTTTGTAAAAAAGAATTATAATTTCATTAAAGAAAAATTATAATTTCAATAAAGAAAAATAATTATTTGTAACCGTTTTTATTATGGCTCTGCCAGTTCCAGCTGTCGCGGCACATATCGTCGAGGTTCTTCTCAGCCTTCCAGCCGAGGATCTTCTCAGCCTTCTCGGGATTTGCGTAGCACTCGGCTATATCACCGCTTCTGCGCGGTTTAATCGTATAAGGGATTGTGAGGTTGTTAACTCTCATAAACGTATTTACAATATCAAGAACGCTGTAGCCCGTTCCTGTGCCTATGTTGAATATCTCCGTACCCTTGTGCTCGGCGGCGTAATCGAGCGCTTTAACGTGAGCCTTAGCCAAATCCACAACGTGGATATAGTCGCGCACGCCCGTGCCGTCGTGAGTCGGATAATCGTTTCCGAAAACACCGAGCTCCTTAAGCTTACCCGCGGCAACCTGGGTGATATACGGCATAAGATTATTGGGGATTCCGTTCGGGTCCTCGCCGATACGTCCGCTCTCGTGAGCGCCTATGGGGTTAAAATATCTCAGAAGAACAACCGAGAGGTTTTTATCAGCCGTCGAAGCGTCGGTTAAAATCTGCTCGTTCATAAGCTTAGTCCAGCCGTAGGGGTTGGTACAGCCAGTTGGCATACCTTCTACGAGCGGAACTGTTTCGGGCACGCCGTAAACAGTCGCCGAGGAGCTGAAAACAAAGTTCGGCACGTTATATTTTTCCATAGCCTCGAGTAAAACGATTGTTGAATCAAGGTTGTTTCTGTAATATCTCAGCGGGATTTCACAGCTTTCTCCGACAGCCTTCAAGCCCGCGAAGTGGATAACCGCGTCGAAGCTGTTTTCGCTGAACATTTTATCGACCGCTTCTCTGTCGCAAACGTCAATTTCATAAACCTTTACGCTTTTTCCCGTGATTTCTTCAACTCTTTTTACAGCCTCGGGACAGCTGTTGTCATAATTATCGGCGATAACGGGAGTATGTCCCGCGTTAATAAGCTCAACGCAGGTGTGAGAGCCGATATATCCCGCTCCTCCTGTTAATAATACGTTCATAGTCTATCCTTTCTGTTTGACCTTCAAATAATAATCAAGCTTTCTCGGGTTCGGGATAATCTACGCCGAAGGTATCGACGGTAACTTCCTCCATAACCTGAGGATCGAGCGGTTTATCGGAATAGTCTGTATCGCACTCGGCGATTTCGTTAACAACGTCCATTCCCTCAATAACCTTACCGAAAGCGGCGTACTGACCGTCGAGGTGAGGAGCGTTTTTGTGCATAATAAAGAACTGAGAGCCCGCGCTGTTCGGCATCATCGAACGCGCCATAGAAAGCACGCCCTCGGTATGCTTTAAATCATTCTTAAAGCCGTTGCCTAAAAACTCGCCCTTAATGGAATAGCCTGGGTTTCCCATTCCTGTACCGTCGGGACATCCGCCCTGAATCATAAAACCGTAGATAACGCGGTGGAAGGTAAGTCCGTTATAATAGCCTTTCTTCACAAGGCTGATAAAATTATTAACGGTATTCGGAGCGATTTCGGGATAAAGCTCCGCCTTAATAACCTTACCGCTGTTCATTTTTATTGTTACAATAGGATTTTGCATATAAATCATCCTTTCATTATTTATACGTCTATAATAAACTATTTTCGGAAATATATCAAGTTAGAATTGAAAAATCACCGATAATATGTTATACTGGTTAACGTAAACTAACCGAAAGGAACATGGATAATATGAAAATACAGGAAAGCGCAGAGGACTATCTCGAAAACATACTTATATTGAGCACCGCTCAACAGCGCGTACGCTCGATAGATATTGTTAAGAAAATGAAACTCAGCAAGCCCAGCGTAAGCGTAGCTATGAAAAAGCTCAGGGAAAACGGCTACATAAATATGGACAGCGAGGGTTATATAGAGCTTGCCGACGAGGGACGGAAAATCGCCGAAAAAATCTACGAACGCCACGTTTTCATCTCCCAGTGGCTTGAGGATCTGGGTGTAAAAAAAGAAGTCGCCATGGCTGACGCGTGCCGAATTGAGCACGTGCTCTCGGACGAAAGCTTCGACGCTATCAAGAAAAAATATGGACAACGAAAATGCAAAGACTGCGAAGGATGTGAATAATAATTTATGAAAAAAATGTTTTTGGCAAGTATATTGTCTTTGATAGTTATTTTCGGAGGATGTTGTTTTATCGGCGCAGATACATCATTAAGTTGGAAAGAAGAATCTCAAAAACTTGTAAATGCTTTTAACAATCGAGATATCAAATCAGCGGAAAATCTTTTTGCCAAAGATATAAAGAATAAAGTAAATCTGACTAAACAATTAAAAGAAGCTATAGATTTTTATAATTCAAAATCACTTGTTACAGAATATAACAATGTCTCAGGCTCCTATCAACGAGATGATACCGACTACAGCGAAGAAGATGTTGAAGTGATCATCAAAACAAAAGAAAAAGCATTTACATTTATGATTTCAATGTGTACACTACATTCCGATACTAATCTTATTGGAATAAGAGAATTAACAGTAAGTGAAAATGATTCAAAAAAATATGTATCTGTAGGAATTGAGAATAAATAATAAAAAACAAAGAGCCGGCTCGGGTGAGTCGGCTTTTGATTTATTTCCGAATATCGTCGTAGTACTATTCCGTTTTCATCTATCCGTTATCGACTGATATCAGATAATCTTTATTATAAACCTCTTGTCCGTCGACGGATATTTTAAGATTCACAACCGCCTCCCCTTCTGACAAAGCTTTAATAGAAAATCCTTTATAATCGCCGCTGTCAATTCGGGCGACAGCTTCGTTATCGGAGGTTACCTTGTACTCGGCTTTTATATCGGAATTAACACTCGCTATTCTTGTGTCGAGATTAATAAGCCTGCACATTTCGTTTTCTCTCAAAATTACGTTACAGCATTTATCCTTATGTACAAAAACTCTGATTACATTTGTTGTCGCTTTTCCGTCAAGCTCTGCTTTAAGGGTAATTTCCGCGTAGCCCTCTTTTACCGCGCTCAGCTTAACATTATAAAATCCAGATTCGCTTTTTTCGGTTTTCACCGTGACAACGCTCTCGTTATCCGAAGAAACAATTACCGATGAAGCTCCCTTATTCATAAACTCGGTATACAAAACAGAAAAAGGAAAATCCGAAACCGTTTCTCCCGCTTTAACGGAAACGTCATAATTCTTGCTTAAATCACGAATTGTATTCGCGTCGGAAAGCCGCGAGGTCATTTCGCCTTTGTACGCGAGCACATAATAATAATATACCTTTCCGTCAGTCGCGCTTGTATCCGTATAGTTATCGGAAATGCCTTTATAGTCCTCTATAAGCCTATACGTTTTTCCGCCATCGTCGCTTCGGTAAATCAGATATCCGTCGGCGTTTTTACTTTTTTCCCAATAAACTACGACGTGACCTTTTCCGTCTTTATTATAATATTTATTTACAGAATTGTACGCGAAAGGCGCTCTTAAATAGCCGAGCTTTTTTGTCGCGGCGGAAAATACGCTCTTTGAGCTTCCGCTTACGGCTTTTATCTTATACTTATAATATACGCCCTCTTTTACCTCGTCATAGCCGCAATAACAAAGTGTTGATTTAACCGTTTTTATTTTTTTGTATTTCCCCGCTTTGTCATTTTTTACCGCCGCTTGGTAAATCTCATATTCTTTCGCGCCCTTTACCTTTTTCCAGCTTAGCTTGGTTAATAAGTCAAGACGAAATATCGCTTCTTCCTCAATCGTCTCAAAGCTATCATACTTATAAACATCATACATATGAATAATCTTTCCCTTTATCGAGGTCGGCGCTTTAAGGCGGACGATGGATGTCGGCAATGTATCGGTATAAATACAGCCGTTTAGCGTCGCCATTTTATAGGTGTACTTTCTTCCCGCTTTCACCGATTTATCGGTATAAGAGCCCGCTTTTTTAAATTCTTTTATCTTTTTAAACTTTTTATCCGACGCGGTTTTTCTATACAGATAATATGTATCGGCGTGATAACCCTTTTTCCAAGATATTTTCACTCCATTTTCGGTATTGGCGAGTTTAAAGCTTGTGCCGAATTTCAACTCAGAATAAGCCGAAACAGAACAAACGCTTAACGCTCCCAAAAAAATGAATAACACTATTATCAAGCTGATTAGTTTTTTCATAAAACTGCCCCCTTAATAATATAGACGAAATAAACCTAGATTTTTATACCGAATAATTAAATATTTTTACAATTATATTATACAACAGTACGGTGAAAAATGCTCAACAAAATTTTAGGCGAGATTTTATACATTATCACTAAAACAAAAACGCCCTTTCGAATCCGGTCCTTCATTCCAAAATAAAAACGCCCTGAAAGGACGTTTTTATTTTGGCCTGCCCGACTTACTTCTGTTTATCAGACAACACCATTTCGAACCTTGGGTTCACGTTTTCAGGATAGCTTTCATCAGCGCTACGGGCTAAAAACAGTCCCCCGGACTGTTTTCTTTACGCCCTTTCGAATCCGGTCCTTCATTCCAAAATAAAAACGCCCTGAAAGGACGTTTTTATTTTGGCCTGCCCGACTGGATTCGAACCAGCGATCTACAGAGTCGGAGTCTGTTGCATTATCCAGCTATGCTACGGACAGAAATTTTTATATGTCCACGTCAGGCGTGGACGTTCCTATCTTATATGTCATATCCCCCGAACGTTTAGTTCACTATGAAGTTTTGGATATGGAGGATAGGTTCTGCGTTTTATCTTTTTAAAACCCGCCGTTGATGAACTTTAATTCAAACTAAACGTTTTCAAAGGCGGAATTGGCTCCCGCGGCTCGCGGGCTGAGAACTACTATAATATTACTATAAAACAGGCGAAAAGTCCAGCCTTAATCCTCCGCCATAAGTTCTTCCCACGTTCCGTACGCTTTTTCTAAAGCCTTGTGCTTTTGTTCAAGCTCGGCGGTAAGCTCGGTGAGCTTTTCGTAGTCGCTTACTACCTCGTCGCTTTGGAGCTGTTCGTTGAGCTCGGCGATTTCGCCGTCGAGAGTTTCGATAAGCTCTTCCGCTTTTTTTATATCATTTTTGAGCTTTCTTTCACGGGCTCGTCTTTGCTTTTCGAGCGTATAATCGTTAGGCTTTTTCTCGGTTTTCTCAGTTTTATTTAATTCTTTTTCGGAATTATCTTTAGTTGAAGTACGCTCAAGATAATAATCGTAATCGCCGATATACTCCAAAACTCCGTCTTTTTCAAGCGATAAAATTCTTGTCGCGAGCTTGTTTATAAAATATCGGTCGTGACTTATAATCAGCATCGTGCCCTCGTAACGGCTCAAGGTTTCCTCGAGCTGTTCACGGGAGGAGCTGTCGAGATGGTTTGTCGGCTCGTCCAGAAGCAGGAGATTAGAGCCCTCGAGCATAAGCTTTAGAAGGCTTACTCTGGCGCGTTCGCCGCCGCTCATTTTACGTAAGGGCTTAAACACCTCGTCACCCTTGAACAGAAAGCTTCCCAGCGCCGTTCTAAGCTTTGTTTCTGTAAGATTGGGGAAATTATCCCATATCTCGTCGAGCGCTGTTTTATTCAAATCGAGGTTACTCTGCATCTGGTCGAAATAACCGACGTCAACCTGAGCGCCGTAATCAATCATTCCGCTGTCGAACGCCATTTTGCCCATAAGCATATTAAACAGCGTGGTTTTTCCGCAGCCGTTTTCGCCTATAATAAACACACGCTCGCCCTTGCGGATATGGAAGCTTACATTCTCAAAAAGCTTCTTTTCTCCAAAGCTTTTCGAGAGGTTATCGGCTATTAAAACGTCCTCGCCGCTTGTCCGTTTTGTTTCGAAACGCATATGTATTGTTTCAAGCGCTTTTTTGGGAGCGACGAGTTGTTCCTTAATTCTATCCGCCTGCTTCTGTTTACTCGCGGCGGTGATAAAATTACGCTCTCTGCCCCAGCGCTTCTGCTGTTCGACAATGCCCTCTATACGTTTAATCTCTTTTAAATCGTTTTCGTATTTATTCGTAAGGCTGTCTATATAAGCCTGTTTTTTCTTTTTGAACTCGGTATAGTTACCCTTATACATCATCGTTTTCTGATGTTCAAGCTCAATCGTCTTGTTCGTCACGTTATCGAGGAAATAACGGTCGTGGCTGATTATCAGCATAGAACCCTTAAAATCGCGAATAAAGCTCTCGAGCCAGTTTACGGAAGCAATATCGAGGTGGTTTGTAGGCTCGTCGAGAAGCAAAAAATTTGAGCGCGACAACAAAAGCTTCAAAAGGCTGAGCTTGGAACGCTGACCTCCCGAGAGCTTGCCTGTCGGCATATTAAAATTCTTTTCCTCAAATCCGAACCCAATCAGCGCGGAACGCGTACGCGCCTTATATGTAAGACCGCCGAGGCTCTCGAAGCGCTCGATTAAGGCGGTCTGTTTTTCTATATTTTCCGCTGTAGGGGAATTTGTAACGAGGATATTAAGCGCGTCGATTTCGCGCTCCATATCTATAAGGTACTGAAAAACGGAAACGAGCTCGTCGTAAATACCGCGCTCGGGGTGGTTGCAGGCGTGCTGCTCCATATAGCCGAGCGTAGTATCGGACGAGGTAAAAACATCTCCGCCGTCGGCGGAAATCTCGCCGTTTATAATCCTGAAAAGCGTGGTTTTTCCTGTGCCGTTAGCGCCGATAAATCCGACCTTATCGCCTTTTTCGATATCAAAAGTAACGCCCTTGAACAAAGCGCGTTCGATAAAGCTTTTATCAAGATTGCGGACGCTTAAAACAGGCATTGTTTTCCCCTTTCAAAAAATCTCTTATCCGATTCAGCTTGTATACAAGTGAATAAAATTAATAATATGAACCACGATTACCGCGGTATAAACAACAACTCCGCTGTAGATAAAAAAGTTCGTGAATTTGTTTTGCTCGAGCTTAAATATCTTGTAAAACAGCCATATAAAAATACTGAGTGATAGCGGAAGAACGCATTTCACAAAAAACGCTACGATCGGGTACTCCATAATCCACGCCATAAAAGGATTCGCCTCGTGGAATCGTCCCGTATCTATAAGAACCTGCGTACAAAACCAGTCGCAGACATTCAGAAAATACAGAAAAAACAGCTTTACTCCGAAGCCGTACTGGCGTACTTCGCCCCGCTCTTTATAATCTAAAACTAATTCTGACATAAAAACACCTCACCGATAGTATTACCAATGAGATGTTTTTTATTATTTTTTAAAGATTAATTCTTTCTCCACGCCGTCGGCATAAAGATAAGCAGAAGCGGATAAAGCTCAAGTCTGCCCGCGAGCATATTGAAAATGAACACGATTTTAGAGAATATGCTGAACGAGCTGTAGTTACCCGCCGAGCCTACAATTGAGAAACCCGGGCCCGTATTGTTAAAGGTCGCGAGCACGCTCGTGAGGTTCGTGGTAAAATCAAAACCGTTCAATGCGATAAGCGCTGTGCTTACCAGGATAATAACTATATAAACGATAAGATAAACGCTTACGTTTCGCGCTACCTCGTGGCTGACCTTTTTACCGTTTACCTTAACGGTCTGGACAGTTCTCGGGTGGATAATAAAGCGGAATTCCTTTCTTACTTCCTTAAGCAGAATAAGAACTCTCGAAACCTTGAAGCCGCCGCCCGTGCTTCCCGCGCAGGCGCCTATACAGGTAACGACGCAGATTACCGCCTTACTCAGCTCGGGCCATTTGTCGGTGTTATCTATCGCGAAGCCCGTACTCGACATAATCGAGCTCACGTAGAAAAAGCTCTGGTGGAACGAATCGAACGCGTTGTGGTATATATTGTAGATATTAAAGGCGATTACCGCTGTAGCGAACGCGATAAAGCCTAAGTAATACCAGACTTCCTCAATTTTGAAGATGGATTTAATTTTCTTTGTAAGAATTAAGATGTAAACATAGAAGTTAACTCCGAACAGCATCATAAAGACGGAAACAACGCCCTGAAGGTAGTAGCTGTTGAAGTAACCCATAGATTTATTGTACGAGGAAAATCCGCCCGTACCCGCTGTTGACATAGCCGTGGTAACAGCGTCGAAGAAATACATACCGCCGCACATAAGCATAATCGTTTCGATTACGGTAAGTCCGCAATAAATCGCGTAAAGCACAATCGCGTAATTTCTCAGCTTGGGCATCGTTTTATCGACCTCGGGACCTGTTGACTCGGCTTTCATCAGGTTTATACCCGAGTTTCCGCCGAGCTTCGGGATAAGCGCCAGAAGAAAGACGATTACTCCCATACCGCCGAGGAAGTGGCTCATACTGCGCCAGAACAGCATACACTTGTCGAGCGCTTCTATGTCCTGAAGTATCGTGGCTCCCGTTGTGGTAAAGCCCGATACAGACTCGAAGAACGCGTCGATATAGCTCGGGATAGAACCGCTCATCCAAAGCGGCAGAGCTCCCGCCGCCGAGAGTACAACCCAGCTCATAGCCGTAGCCGCGAAGCCGTCCTTTCGCTCCATTTGAAAACGCTTCGGCTTTATCAGCACGATAATACCGCCGCAAAGTATAAGTGCGAGTCCGATAAACAGGAAATACACGTAAGAGGCTTCCTTATACCACAAGCCGATCAGCGTACCCGTTTGCATGGCAAGTCCCTCGATAAGAAGAACCCAGCCTAAAATATAAATAACAGTTCTTTTATTCATAAACTCACCTTCAGAATAAAACTCCTCTTGCCTTTAAAAAAGCCAGAAAACACATAATAGCCGCGAACGCCAGCGCCGCTATAACGCGCTCGAAGTAGCTGGAGCTGTTGCCCTTTACGTTAATACCGAGCGCCGAATAGTTGTGGAACGTGGCAAACGCCGTAATAACGCAGCAACCCGCGAAAACAATAGAACATACCGCGTTAGCCGCGCGCACATTGATTATATCAATATGCCTTACCGAAAGCGCGAGCAATCCGCCGTACACAAGTATCAGCAGAATAGTCACAATGTTGATAACGGGCAGTAAAACGCCGATTTCCTTAATTGACTTTGTAAAGAACAGCCATTCGCCCGCTCCGACATAATGGTTTTGTATATAGTTTTTGCTGTGGCGCGTTCTCAGTCTGTCGTACTTCCAAATGTTTAACTCCAAAGCTTTAAACGCCAAAAGAAGCACCATAAAAATTATAATTGACGATTTGTTGGCAAGTATAAATCTCATTCTATCACTTCAAAATATCCTTTAAGTCGAATAATCCCTTGTGTTTCGTAACTACTATAACGGTATCGCCCAGCTCGATTGAATCCTTACCGCTCGGGATAATGATTTTTCCGTTTCTGTTTATACAGGCTACCTGTAAATCTGATTTCAGGTTCAGCATGGAAAGCGGAACTCCGATAGCCATATTGTCCTCTACCGCTCTGAACTCAAGCGCCTCCGCCTGTCCGTTACAGATAGAATGGAGAGTTTCAATATTACTTCCGAATGAATTCTGCATCGCGCGGACATAGCTTATAATATGCTGTCCCGTAAGATGCTTGGGATGTACTACGGAATCGAGCGGTAAACCGTCGATAATTTTAAAGCTGATTTCGTCGATTTCCGTTATAATCTTCGCGTCGGGATTAACATCCTTGGCGAAAAGCGAAACGATAATATTTTCCTCGTCGGTATCCATAAGCGCGACAATCGCGTCGGCGTGCTCGATACCCTCGGAAACGAGAAGCTCCTGGTTCATACCGTTGCCGTGAATAATAACGGCGTTGTCCAGCGTTTCACTCAAATGCTCACAGCGCTTTAGGTCGCTTTCTATAATCTTTACGTTAATACCCGTCTGTAAAAGCGATTTAGCGAGGTAGTAGGCGATTTTACTTCCGCCTAAAATAAGCACGTGGCGGCTCTTGCCGTTTATTACGCCTAAGCTCTTAAACAGTCTGGGAGCGACCTTGCTCTCGGAAATAATCGAAATTACATCGCCCGTTTTCAGCTCGAAATCACCGTTCGGAATAAAGCCCTCGTTACCTCTCTCAACGCTACAGATTCTAAGACCGCTTTTAAATATATCGGCGCAGTCCACGACCTTTTTGTTCGCGAGAACGGACTTATTGTTAATCTTAACCTTGATTAAATCTACAACGCCCTTGGCGAAGGAGTCGATTTCGACAGCGCCCGGGAATTTTATAAGGCGGCTGAGCTCTCTCGCGCAGGTCTGCTCGGGATTTATAGCGAGCGAAAGCCTTAGCTCGTCTTTTAATCTCGGAACATCATTTGTATATTCGGGGTTACGTACACGCGCTATAGTTCTCGGAGCTCCCGCGTTTTTGGCAATCAGACAAGCGTAGAGATTAAGCTCGTCGGAAGCCGTAACCGCAATCATAAGATCGCAGTCCTTAACGCCCGCGTCCTTAAGCGTATTGTAAGTAGCGCCGTTACCCGCGACGCCCATTACGTTTTGTGTTCCCGCAACGGACTGAAGCGCGTTAGAATCAGTATCGATAACGGTGATACTGTGTCCTTCCCTGTTCAATTGCTCCGCAATTGTGCGTCCTACACGACCGCATCCAACAATAATAATTTTCATAATTATTACCTCTTTAATTTAATACTATTTTCAATTAAAACCCTTTAACATCTGTCTCGTTAAATTCCGCATAACTGCGTTTTCGTCCTTGCAAGGCGCCAGCCTTGCGGCGTCCTCTGCCTTGTTACGCGAAATTTTCCGCTGACATCTTATTAAAGCTTTTTAACTGAAAATAGTATAAGAAATCATAATTAAGAATATTATAGTATATACAGAGCATAAAATCAAGAGTTTTATACATTAATCAGACAAAACAACAGCCCGCGGCACAAACGCCGCGGGCACAAACTAACTAGATCATTGGTCTAACCTCAACCTTTATTAAATTTTTAGTCGAGTAAAAAGCTAACTAGAACATTGGTCTATCTCCATTATATAAAAAACAGTTTCTTAGTCTGCTCGAAGTCAAATTACAAATAAATCATGGGACTATCCCCTATCTATAAAAATCTAAAACTCAAATCTATAATTAAATATTACACCGGACCAGTCTCCGTAAAACTAATTTTAATTTTTATAAACTTCAATGATTCATTTTTAAGATGTGCGCCCTGTCGGGCGATATCAGTTAGGCGGGAAACTCCGCTTGAGGTCTTTGATAGAAATTATATGTGGTCTATGTAACATCTTAAAAACCTCCTTTGTTTTATCTTGACTATATTATATACTAATGTTTTTCATTTGTCAATACTTTTATTTAAATTTTTTTAACTTTTTTGAAAACTTTTTTACATATTTACCCTAAAATTACAAAATATTCAAGATTATGTGAATATTATTCATTTTTTATAAAAGGAGAATGCCTCCCGACCGAAGTTGGGAGGCAAACATTGGGGAAATATGTAAATGATATTGGAAACTATTTAAGATATAGCTACCTTACTTTTACCTTAACAGTCTTGTAAACCGTCGCCGCCAGATATTTCGGGGTCGCTTTCACGGTTATTTTCAGCTTAATTTTGTAGGTTTTTTTAGCGTAGCTTCCTTTTTTAAGGGTTATAGCTCCTGTCTTGCCGTTAACGGAAATCTTTTTGTAAATTTTCGCGCTTGTGCCCTTTTTGAGCTTAACCGCGTTGATTTTTCCCTTGGCGTTTTTAATCGTTACCGCCTTAAAGGTTACTTTTTGTTTTTTGAGCTTTGACGCCTTTACAGTTTTATTGTTAACCTTTACCTTTATTTTCTGCGCGCGCACGGCGAGGATATCGTTAACCGCTGTTCTGTAAACCTCGATTCCGCCCTTGCCGTCTGTAAGCTTCGCGATTTCCTTTAGATTATCGCCGCTTATGACCTTTTTATCATACGCTTCTTTAAGCGTATAAGCGCTGTCGTCCTTAACTACGTACAAGCCGAGCGGATAATTCGCGACATAGCTTTGTATTTTGAACTCGTAGTCTCCGAGCTTTTCGGTATACGGCATAGGACCGATCCACTTATTTGTTACAAATACGAGGTAAAAGCCGTCGATTTTTCCCACTGTAGTATAAAAGCCCTGCTCACCGTCTTTCTTTTTAACAAGCTCATATATTTCGCTGTCAACAGTATATTTGGCTTCAATTCCTATTTCAGCCGCGTTTAATTCCTTAACGATCTGAGCGAGGTCGTTGTCGTCTACGCGCTTCGCCTCATACGCTTCCTTAAGGGAACACACAGTTGAATCAAGCACGTAATACAGACCGAGCTTATCCGTAGAATGAATATTGCTGAACATATATCCGCCGAACGAGTCCTTATAATAGTTTTCGTTCTCCTCGTTATTATACGCGGCTACAAGTTGACCTTCGCTGTATTTTCCGATAACTTTGTAATTATGAAATACGCCGTATTTATCGCGGAGCTTCTCAAAAAGGTCAAACTCTATATCCTTCGCGACGTAATCTACGACCTTAGCCTTCTTTACGTCCTGCGCGATTTTCTCAACATCCGAAGCGTTTATTATTCCGTCGTCGTAAGCCTGCTTCAATGTATACGCCTTGCCGACCTTGACTATATACAACCCGAGCTCGTACCTTCCGACCTGACAATTGATACGGAAGGTATAATTTCCTATCCTCTCGGTAAAGTCCGCGGGTCTTAATATATCATTCCAGGCGTTAACGAGATAGCTTCCGCTGTACTCGCCGATTTCTCTGTAATGATCGTGCTCGCCGAATTCTTCCTCAATAGCCTCGATCAACGCGTTCTTTTCATACTTTTTAGCTTTCACGGCGATCTCCGCCTTATTAACATCCGCCGCTATTTTTTCGATATCGTCGTCGTTTATTATTTTAAAACTGTAAGCCTGATCCAAGGGATACACATTGTCGTCCTTAACAATAAACAAACCGAACCCGTTAGAGGCGACGCGCTGCGGACGGGAAAATTCATATCCGCCGATGATCTCAGAAAAGGGAGCGGCAAGCTCCGTTTCGGTCAAGGCGTACGCGAGAGTGTAATCGTCATTTTCGCCGATAACCCTGCAGCTGACGTGAGCGCCGTATTGTGCCTCTATTAAGTTAAAGCACTTCTCGCCCTTTTCGTAGTCCTTATGAATGACATAAAGCTCAAAGCTTCTTCCTTTTTCTCTCGCTTTTCTTATTGTACGGCAAACCTCGCTCGCGCTGACCTCATACATACTGTCTTTAAGCAAGCTGACGTTTATTTCGTTCATCTCTTTATCGAAACGAACCACATAAGCTCCGAGCTGGTCGGGGTTGTTTATCGCCGAGCTGAACTCAAAATCGCCGATATTCTCATAGGTTATCCCCGTCAGAACAGGAAAACCCGTCGCGTGAACGAGTATATACGCGGTGGAATTGGTTTCCTTGATTACGCCTATATAATCCGCTTTCGATATATTTACGCCGTTATCATTCAGAATAGTTCTGTAATCTTTAGTTTCATATTCGTCCTCAACAACAGGCGGGAGCGGATCGTATCCGCAGATTTTTTCAGAGTCCCGCTTCATATCCGCTGCGTAAGCTGTTATCGATAAAGCGGAAAACATCATCAGAACCGATAGAATTATTGCCGATAGCTTTTTCATAACAAATCCTCCTATATTCTGTTATTTCACTCTGACCTTTAGCTTTAGCACAACGCCGTTGACCGTAATTTTCAGCGTGGTTTTTCCTCGTCTACGTCCCTTTACGACGAGCTTCGACTCGGTCTGTTTAGAAATAATCTTTGCCTTTTTAGTGTTTTTGTACTTATTATTCACGTTCGGCGCTTTGCCGATAACGGTTACCGAAATCTTTTTCCCTTTTTTAACGGTAACGCTTTTCTTCGAGAGAGTCGGGCTTGTCACAACCTTTACCGTACATTTCAGCCGTTTCGTACCGATTTTAACAGAGATCTTCGCTCTGCCCTTTTTAAGCGTTGTAACTACGCCCTTGGCACTTACCGACGCGACTTTTTTATCGCTTGTAAGATATTTTATCTTTTTGCCCTTAGCGCCGTAGACTTTCAGCTTAAAGGTCTTTCCGCATTTGAGCGTAGCGGAAACATAATTAAGACGAACCGCGTTTTTCGAAGCGTTCGCTGCTTCACTTTTTTTATTATCCAAAATCGGCGCGACTGTTGTCTGCTGTTTTTCAACTCCCTCCGTAGTAGGCTGCGGCTTGGTCGGGTCGTTGATAACGGGGTTGTATGTAGGCGCTTCGGTGGGCTCGACTATCCATGAGGGCGCTGTCGTAAACTTCTCGGTTTCTTCTCCCGGAGCGATCGGATCGGAACACACGGGCGCACAGGTGACGGGCTGCCACTCAGGCTCATCGGGAGTAGCTTCTGACGGTTCTTCATACGGATCAAACTTATAAAAGGTTATCTTCTTCTCCTTAAAAGGCTCACAATCGCAGTTTTTTATTAAATCCTCGATTAAAGCTAAATCCTTTTCATCAATAATCGAACCTATAATGCTCTCGTAAAGCGCGTAGCCGCCGTTATTATCCGCGAGATAAATCGGCATATCATCACATTTCATAGTAACGCAGTATTCTCCCAATAAAACGCTTTTATAATAGTCGTTCCATTTTTCGGGAGCTTTATATACGAGATAATAATCCCCCACTTTTCCGAGCGTGTAATCATATCCGCTCAGCGCTTCATCGGGAGTGCTCTCAAGCGCGGAAACCGAAAAACAGGATAAGCATAAGATAAGCGCGATTGATAAAGCGATTAATTTTTTCATATCCTATTCCCCCTTTGGCTGAGCGGACTGAGCGATTTTCAGCATCTCATTTTTGCCTAAAAAACCTGTCATCTCAAATACGTAGCCGTCCTTTTCCCAGACAAGCATAATCATTTTACCCGAAGTTCTTATAATAAACTGCTGAGCGCCGTCTTTGATTTTTTCAGGTGCTGAAAACTCGCCGTCGGAAACGGAGGAATAGCTGTCCTTGGTAAACTGCTGGAAGTCGAGATAATGCTCGTCGTCCTTAACAAAATACAGCTCCGAGCTTATTTCGTCCGAGGTTTCGTCCTCTAAAGCGTAACCCTCGGGGATATTTTTTAGCTCAAAAAGCTTTTCTATAGTTTTCGGATAATCCTTAGCGTTCTCGGTGTTGTACTCGATAACGTCGACCTCGCTGCCACGCGATACAAAGAACCCTAAAATAGTTTCTCTTATAGCCGTAACGCTCAGCGCGGAGGTCACGAGCACAGCCGCTACAGCGGCGACAGCAAGCGCTTTTCTGAATCTGGTTTTAGTCACCGTATAAAAGTAATTGTTTCGGGATTTTATAAGGCGCTCCATACGTTTCTCGAATTTTTCAGAGGGGACAAACTCCTCTAAATCATCATATTCACAAAGCCTTTTGTCCTCGTAGATTTCGAGGGCTTTTCTTAGCATTTCGTTGTCGATAAGCTTATCCATTTTTATTACCTCCAATCAGTTTTTTGAGCCTTTCTCTCGCGCGCTGCAGGCGTTTTCGCGCCGCGGCTTCGGAGATACCGAGCGTAGAGGCGATTTCTTTATCGTTTAACTCGTGTAAGTATTTCAAAACCATAATATCGCGGTAGATATCGGGGAGAATGGCGATTTTTTCGGCGACAAGCTCAGCTGTGAGCTTATTTTCGATATCGCTCTCCACCTGAGAATCGTCAGGCATATTCTCGTCGAGCTCAACTATCTTCTCGCGTTTTTGCTTTTTATACATAGTTTTCGCCGAGTTTTCGAGCGTTATCATAACGTAGGACTTAGTCATTTTACTGTCAACGTCGCCTAATTTACGCATATTTTTCAGCACGCGTAAAAAAGCGTCGTGAACGCAGTCCTCAACGAGCTCGCTGTCGCGCAAAATCTCGTATGCTCTCGAGAGCATAAGCCCCCGATATTTTAAATAGATCTTCTCAAATTTTTGCTTTTCGCCGCCGCTTTCAGCCAGCGACAGATAAAATGCCAGCATATTTTCTCCAATACCAAATTTCCCTTACATATACTTAAACCGTTTTAAAAAGGATTTGTGACATAAAATTTAAATTTTTTCAGCTTAACTTTCTTTTTGTTGAAGCTTAAATCATTATACTACAATTTTTCACATTTTCCAATTGTATATTTCATATTTCCGTTAATTGACTAAATCCCGCGTTAGTGGTAAAATATTAAGTAATCACTGATTAATTCGAGCGCGTAAATCGCGCCGATAGTTTTTTCGTCAGTTGGGATGTAAAGTAATTTTTGGAGTTGAAAAAATGAGAATAGTAATAAAGGTAGGAACTTCTACCCTAGCCCACGAAACAGGGCTTCTTAATATAAAACGCGTTGAGCAGATGTGCAAGGTTATATCTGACCTCAAAAACGCGGGACACGAGATAGCGCTCGTAAGCTCGGGAGCTATCGGAATGGGACTTGGTAAAATCGGTTTCACAGAGCGTCCCGACGATATTCCCACCAAGCAGGCCGCGGCGGCTATCGGTCAGTGCGAGCTTATGTACACCTACGACAAGCTGTTCTCCGAGCACAACCACACCGTAGCCCAGATTCTTATGACGGGAGCTTATGTGGCACTTGAGGACTACGGTAAAAACCTTAACAACACACTTTTCAGACTTCTTGAGCTCGGCGTTATCCCGATTATAAACGAAAACGACACCGTAACCACCGACGAAATCGTAATCGGCGACAACGACACTCTCGGCGCTACGATAGCCGTAACCTTAAAAGCCGATTTACTTATTCTTCTCTCGGATATCGACGGACTTTTCACCGACGACCCGAACGTAAACCCCGACGCTAAGAGAATCGACGTCGTCGAGGAAATAACCGAGGATATCGAAAACCTCGCGGGCAAAAAGGGCTCGGTTCTCGGAACGGGCGGTATGATTACAAAAATAAACGCCGCTAAAATGGCTACCGAAAAGGGCATAGATATGATTGTCGCCAACGGCAAAAATCCCGATATCCTCTACGATATTCTCGAGGGCAAGGGAGTTTACACTCTTTTCAAGGCTAAAAAACATCCGAACAGACAAGCGCTGATTCACGACGCGCAATTATAGCTTTAAAATTCAGAAAGGAAAACACGTCCGAAGCGTTAACCCAAAACCTAAAACTCGAATTTCAAACAGGGAACGCGTATGACGTGAGCGATTAAAAATGACTACACAACAGCTTTTGGAAAAGGCAAAAAACGCTAAGGCGGATATCCGCGCTTTATCGGTGGATAAGGTTAACGAGGCGCTCGAGGCTATGGCTCAGGCGCTTATCGACAACAGCGATTATATTCTTAAGGAGAACGCCGCCGACGTTGAAAAATCACGCGGCGTTGTAAGCGACGTTATGATAGACAGGCTTTCGCTTTCCGAGGATAGAATCGAGGGTATGGCTCAGGGCGTCAGGGACGTCGCCAAGCTTCCCTGTCCCGTCGGCAAGGTGTTAAGCAGAAACGAACCGCAGAAGGATTTAGTTATCGAGAAAACCTCCGTGGCTCTCGGCGTTGTTGCGATTATCTACGAAAGCCGTCCCAACGTAACCTCCGACGCCGCCGCGCTGGCGCTCAAGAGCGGTAACGTCTGCGTGCTTCGCTGCGG
>CADBSD010000114.1 GCA_902797225.1 uncultured Ruminococcus sp.
CTTTTTGAATTTGTACTTTACAATAGCCTTGATTTTTGCCGTGCCCTTCTTTACGGCGGTAACTACGCCCTTTTTGTTGACCTTGGCAATTTTCTTGTTTGTGCTCTTGTAGATTATTTTTTTGATTGTTACGCCCTTGGCTTTTTTAATCTTTACCGAGGTTTTGCCGTAGGCGATATTATTTTCCGATTCTATTATTTTAATAGTTACGGATTTTTTCTTAAGGCTTACTCTCTGAGCCTTTTTCTTCGCGGCGAAATAGCTTGTCGGCATTGAGGTAAAAATACCTGCCAATAAACAAACCGAAAGTAAAATTGAAACTATCTTTTTCATAATTAATCTCCGCTTTTAATGTGGTTATCCTGTAACCTGTCCTTCAAAAAGAACAGTGTCTTTGTAGTCGGTTACCAAAAAGCCGAAGTTTTTATCAAGAATAAAGTTGTGGTATTCTTCGGGTACGGGGACGGGTTCTACGCAGGTAGGCTCTACCGCGATTATCGTAACGGCAGCTCCCTCTATTCCCTCTTTCGCTACGTCCAGAACAGCCTTGTGGATAATCTTCGAAACGCAAAGTTCTTCTTTACCCTCAAGGACTGAGGACGTAAAGGAACTAAACGCGTTTTTAAGCTTTCCGTTTTTCTTGAAAATTTCCGCGAGCGCCGTGCCGCTTTCTATTTTAAAGCTCGGGAAAATGCAGCGCGTATAGTGGGTTACTCCGTTCTCGTATTGGTTAAACTCGGTATCGTTGTTTATCTTGTTGAGATTGTCGGCGCTCATAGCCTCCTTAAGAGTATAACCGTCCTTGGGAAGCACGAATTTGATTTTGTAGCCTTTTGCTGTTTTCACAAAGAAATAATTGGATTTATCGGTTTGCTGAACCTGTCCGAGGACATATTTGCCGTTCAGGAATTCGCGCTTTTGGGAAGTTCCGTCGGCTAAGGTAAATTCCCGCTGTTCTGTGTAGAGCCAGTCGCCCTCACCGTCCCATACGTCCTTAAAGTAAAGCGTGTTGATAAGAGCGAAAATCGTTTCGGGAGATAAATTGAAATTCTGGTCGATAAGTCCCTTGGTCTGCTCTTTAATAAACTCCTGGATTTCGGCGTTAGCGGCGTCGTTATCATCCCTGAATGTGGTGGCACGCGCCTCGCCGTAGAGCTTATCCGCGAAGGCTTTAAGTCCCTCGCTGCTGGTTTTTAAGTTGTTGTCGAGCCAAATCGAATTGGAAAGACTGAGCTTTGACTGAATAATCTCCTCGTTGTTTTCATAATCGTAAACGCGGTATTCATATACAAGGCTCTTAAACAGCTCGCCTGTCTTTTGGATATCGCTGTCGTCCATTTCGGTCAGGGCTTTTATATCCTGTTTTACGCCGTCGTCGCCTACCTCATAGAGCATAGCAAGCGCCATATACACGGAAATCGGGGACATAACGTAGTTGTCATTTTCGGAAAGCGACGCCATATTGTATAGCTTGTTTGAGAAAGCTGTCAGCTTCTGCTCAAAGGTGTGGGGAGTTGTCGCGGGCTGGGTAGTTTCCTCCTCAGCGGGCGAGGTTGTGTAAATCGGTTCGCTTTCGGGAGTGGTTTCGTAATACTCGTAATAAGGCGAGCCGTCGGGCTTTGTAACGCCCGTCCAGTCGGGGTCTGTTACGCCCTCCTGGTCGGTGCAGTGACCTGTGTCGCCCTGGATATCGCCTGTATCGGGCTGTGAATAATACTCGTAGTAAGGCGAGCCGTCGGGCTTTGTAACGCCCGTCCAGTCGGGGTCTGTTACGCCCTGCTTATCCTGGTCGGTACAGTGTCCTGTATCGTCCTGAGAATATGTGGGATAAACAACGTCATTTCCCGTGGGAGCGATTACGCCCGTGGGATAATCTCCGCCTGTAGCGGCGGGATCTGTTACCGCGGGAGTTGACTCCTCGGGATTCTCGGGAGCTGTTGTTTCAATAGGCTCGGTAACTACCTCTGTCGTACTCTCGGGAGCTTCCGACGCGGGCTCTCCGATCAAGCCTTTTTCGTGCTTAACCTTTACCTTAAGCGTCAGCTTTTTCGTATAATTACGCTTTTTGAATTTGTACTTTACAATAGCCTTGATTTTTGCCGTGCCCTTC